>CAYVAP010000182.1:0-8075 GCA_964449365.1 uncultured Bacteroidia bacterium | reverse complement strand
CTCAACCTCTCAACCTCCTATTCTCAAGCGAAGAAGGCCAACTTATTTTTTGAGCTTCACTAAGCACCTGAAAGCTATCTTGTTAATCTTGTCCCATCTTGTCCATCTTGTCCAAAAAACGAACGCGCCAAAGGCTCATGTCTAGTAGTATGATCAGCCTCATCACGAATCTCACCCTTTCACCCTTTCACATCTCCCCTTACGGCAATCGGTACCTTACGCCCACAAATCCTCGTCGGCCCTGATTGGGAGCGTACACGTAAGAGGGGTCAAAGGTGAGGGCGTAGGTATTGCTGGCCGTGGGGATCACGCTACCAGCGTCATCGAACTGCACCTCACGGTCGAAGGGGTCGTGGGCGCGGGCGATGCTGTTGGCGGGCGGGGTAAAGTCGAGCAGGTTTTTGATGCCGCCGTAAATCTCCCACTGTCGATTGGCACTGGTCCAGGTAGCCTGAAGATTCTGCAAGCTCCACCAGGGCGAAAACTCTGGGCGGGGGTCCAGTCCACCCAAGGTCGGTAGGCGCATGGGGCCGTAGAGGTTGCCCGTGTAGTCGAGGGCCAGCCGCCAGCGCGGAATGGGGTAAGATACTGACCAAGTGCCGTTGAAGCGCTCATTGAGCACCGGAATGGTTCGCTCGCCATTTTCGACGAAGTAGTTGTCCATCACCGTGGCCCCTGCCATGAAGCTGAGGCCGTTGGCCAGGGAGAGGTCGACATTGAGACTGATACCCGACGCGACTGAATAGCCATTCAGGTTGTCGTAGACGATCAGATTGGGGTCGAGATCATAGTCAGGCAGGATCTGGTTGGTGAAATAGGTGTAAAAGGCCGTTGCGCCGAATTGCAGGAAGTGCCCTTGCGGCGTGAAGACCTTGTGCATGAAATTGAGGTTGGCGTTGTAGCTCTGCTCAGGGTTTAGCTCTTCGGTAATCAGTACCTTGCGTGCCCCGGTGAGAGCGGCGTGATCTTCGGTGAAGAGCGTAACCGCGCGGAAGCCCGTGCCGGCGTTGAAGCGCAAGATGCTCCCTTTGGCCACCTGCCACTTGTAGGCTAGCCTGGGGGTGAAAATATTCCCGTGGCGGCTGTGGTAGTCGTAGCGCAGCCCCAGCAAGAGCGTATGGGCTCGATGTAGGCGAAATTCATCCTGCACGAAAATGCTCGGTAGCCACACCTCATCCGGCCGATTGACCGCGTTGCCATTTTGCTCGATGGCCGTAGCGGTGGTGTTGTCGTCGTAATAGGTGTAGCGTAGCGCCGTCCCTGCCAGGAGGTCGTGCCGCCCGAGCGACTTGTCCCAGGTCAGCTGGCTGAAGCCGATGTGCTGCTCGCCCAGGTAGGCCATGTCGCCGTAGACCGAGTTTTGGTCGTGGGCGTTGAAGGAAAAAGACAGCATCAGCTTCTCCCGAGTGGGGAGCTGATAGTTGCCCAACAACTCCACCCGCTGGGTGTAGATGCTTTCGCCGTAGATGCTGTCGCCGCCGCGAAACTCGGGTGCCCATTGCATTTCGCCACCCCAGCGATCTTCATAAAAATACCGTCCGGCCAGGGTGAACACCCGCTGGTCCTGGCGCTGAAAGCTCCACTTCTGAAAGAGTGATATCCGTTTTTGCAAGGTAACATCGGTGAAGTTGTCGCCATTTTGGTCGATGGGTTGGTCATAATGGAAGAGGTTGAGACCAGTCAGTACGCTGGCCTTTTCGCCCACCTTGAAAGTAGCCCCCAGGTCGAGGTTGTACTCCTGCCAGGAGGTAGCGAAGGCATCGGCACTCACCCGTGGAGCCCGGTCGGGGCTTTTGGTGATCACGTTGATCAGGCCACCCACCGCCTCGGAGCCATAGAGCGAAGACGCCGGGCCTTTCACGATTTCTACCCGCTCGATCAAGCTGTTGGGAATACCCATTAGGCCGTAGACGGTGCTGAGGCCGCTCACGATGGGCATGCCATCCAGTAGCACCATGGTATAAGGCCCCTCCAGGCCATTGATGTGGATGTCGCCGGTGTTGCAGACGTTACAGTTGAGCTGGGGGCGGACCCCATTCACGTTTTGCAGGGCATCGAAGAAGTTGGGGGTAGGATTTTTCTGGAAAAATGTCGGATGGTAGACCTCGACCGGTACCGGGCTTTGCATGCGTTGTACCTCCTTCATGGTGCCGGTAATCACCACCGCCTCCGCTTGGCGCGCAGGATCAGGGGGTAGGGTGAGCGTGAGGGTGTCGGCCTGCCCCGCTTGCAAGTCAATCTTGCGCTCCTGAGACAGATATCCCAGTGAAGAGGCCCTGAGCCGGTAGCTGCCCGCCGCCAGCCCTCGCAGGGTAAAATACCCCATGGAATCTGCCACCGTGCCGTATCGAGTGCCCAGTAGCACCACGTTGGCATAGGGGACGGTCTCCCCTTCGGCGCGAATCTGACCCCTAAGCTCCGCTGACTGCGCCAGAGTCGATTCTGCGGCCAAAAACAAACCAATGAGAAGGCAGGCAAAGGTCGTCTTACGCATATCTGATGACTACATTTTGGGAATGCAACCTGCTTTCTTTTATTTTGGTTTAAAAACTTTTGAGATTTTTTTTTTTTGTATAAAATATTTAGGTAGAGCTAAAAATTGCTGTTCAACCAGCGTCAGCTACGTCGCTCGCCACCGTAGATGGCCCTCAAGAGGTAGAGGCCAGCCGGAAGGGTGAGGCAGGGTAGGGCGACCTGATCGTTTGCAGAAGCATGTTGGAGGCTTTGCCACATCACGCGCCCTTGCTGATCGATCAAGGTCAGCCGGATGAGACCTGGCCGGGGTAGACTCAGTTGGAGAAAGGTTCCCTCTGGCCCTGCGTGGATGATGCCCTCCCATTGGGAGCAATGTAGGGAGGGGCGCACCATCAGGCGCTGACTTTGCGCCCATAAGTGATCGTCAAAAAATAAACTCCCTTTTTCCATTTTTGGTAAAGCAATACAACTCCCTGTTTGTCAAATTTTTCCTCTGCGCCTCTGCGTGAAACAAAAAGGGGAAGTTATCCTTTGAGCCTCACTAAGTTGCTTTTCTGCAACAAATGGCGAAGTTGAGTGGTTGATATCGAAATTTCCCTATGTTAAGCAAGCCCCACAACGTATCTTGGGAATCTGGCAGCCATTCGCTTTATTTGTAGGCTTAGCGCAGGGATACTCCTCCTGGCGTAGTTTTGGCCACCATCGGCTGATTACGAGGCGATGGCTCTAACATTTGACGTGCTGAGCGGGAACATCTATGAAGAATCTTCGAAACTTTTGCATCATTGCTCATATCGACCACGGGAAGTCTACCCTGGCCGACCGCATGCTGGAGCATACCAAGACCCTCGCTGATCGGGATATGATGGATCAGGTGCTCGACAGCATGGATTTGGAGCGCGAAAAAGGCATCACCATCAAGAGCCATGCGGTCCAGATGGTCTACGAAAAAGACGGAGAGAATTACATCCTCAACCTGATCGATACCCCCGGGCACGTCGACTTCTCTTACGAGGTGTCGCGGGCCATCTATTCCTGCGAAGGGGCCTTGCTGGTGGTAGATGCCGCTCAAGGCATCGAAGCCCAGACCATCTCCAACCTATACCTGGCCCTAGAGCACGACCTGGAGATCATTCCGGTGCTCAACAAAATCGACTTGCCTAGTGCCCGCCTCGAAGAGGTCGGCGATGATATCGTCAACCTCATCGGCTGCGAGCCGGAGGATATCATTCACGCCAGCGCCAAAAATGCCATTGGGATTCTCGATATTCTCGATGCCATCATCGAGCGCATTCCCGCGCCCAAAGGCAACCCCGAGGGGCCCCTCAAAGCGCTGATTTTCGACTCGGTGTTCAACCCGTACCGGGGTACCATCGTGTACTTTCGGATCTTTGACGGGTCGATGCGCAAAAACGACATCATCAAGCTGATGGCTACCGAGGCCGCGTATGAGGTCGATGAGGTAGGCGTGCTGCGCTTGCAGCAGTTTCCTATGAAAGAGATCCCCACCGGCAGCGTGGGCTACATGATCGCAGGTATCAAAGACCTCGAAGAGGTAAAAGTGGGGGATACCATTACCCATAAAAAGCGCCCGGCAGAGAGCATGGTGCGCGGTTTTCAGGAGGTCAAGCCGATGGTCTTTGCGGGTATTTATCCCGTCGATACCGACGACTTCGAAGAACTGCGCGACGCCCTCGACAAGCTCAAACTCAACGACGCCTCGCTGGTCTACCAGCCGGAGTCGTCGGCCGCCTTGGGCTATGGCTTTCGTGCTGGCTTCTTGGGGATGCTGCACATGGAGATCATTCAGGAGCGCCTGGAGCGCGAGTGGGGCATGACCGTGATCACCACGGTACCCAACGTCGGTTTCCGGGCGATCCTTACCGATGGCGAAGAGATCGAAATCAGCAGCCCCTCGGACCTGCCCGAGTCGACCCGTCTCAAAGAGATGCAAGAGCCCTTCATCAAGGCCACCATCATCACCAAAACTGACTTCATTGGCAAGGTGATGGAGCTATGCATCGACAAACGAGGGGAGTTCAAAAACCAAGTTTATCTCACGCCCGAGCGCGTAGAGTTGACTTTCGACCTACCCCTGGGCGAGGTCGTATTCGACTTCTTCGATAAACTCAAGACCATCTCGCGGGGCTACGCTAGCTTTGATTATGACGTGGAAGGCTTCCGCCCTTCGCACCTGGTCAAGCTCGACATCCTGCTCAATGGCGATCAGGTAGATGCGCTTTCGGCGCTGATTCACCGCGACAAAGCCTACGAGTTTGGCAAAAAGATCTGTACCAAGCTCAAGGAATTGATTCCTCGCCAACAATATGAAGTAGCCATTCAGGCCGCGATTGGGGCCAAAGTCATTGCCCGCGAGACAGTCAAGCCCATCCGCAAAGATGTAACCGCCAAGTGCTACGGTGGCGACATCACCCGCAAGCGCAAACTGCTCGAAAAGCAGAAGGCTGGTAAGAAGCGGATGCGTCAGGTCGGTACGGTAGAGGTGCCGCAGAGTGCCTTTCATGCGGTCCTGAAGTTGGATTAAAGGGCCCATTGGCCGCTGCCGCGATAACTGAGAGGGGGAATATCAGGGGCACAGGTGCTCTATCCCCATGGTCTTGGTATCCCTCTCAACTAGGTAAAATGGCCATTATGCCTGCTGTAGCGCGGCGTAAGGAATCCGGTACACCCCCACTGGCTGCGTCAGTCCGGGAACATTCTCCTCATAGTGAGCGACCTGCTCAGCGATGCCTTGGGCCATCAACTCTTGGAGCCAGCCTTTGGTCATCCAGCGCCCGGGCTCGCTTACCAGTACTTCTCCACCCGGGCGTAGCATTTGTCGAAAACAATCAATCAGCGGCTCGAAAGCTCGCTCCTCATAGGCCACGTCTGCGGCCAATAGCCAATCTGCGGTGAGGGTCGGGTCGGGCTCGCGCCAGTCCAAGGGGCGAAAGCTAGCGTTGGGCAGGCGGTTGAGGTCTGCGATGAATTGCATCATCTCCACCGCCTCGGGGAGGTAATCGGTGATCACACTGGGCAGGCCCCATCGCGCGGTGAACATCCCCACCAGTCCCAATCCTGCACCGAGCTCCAAGACCCTTTGCCCTGGCTGCCACGGCCGCTCCTCCGATAAGAAACGACTGAGCCCCAAGGCCGACGGCCATATGTCTGCCCAATAGGGAATGCGCTCATCTTTCACGTCCTCATGGTCATCGCCTTTGGCCACCAACTCGTCGAAGAGCCGGTCGATGTTTTCTACCGCGCAGAAGCTGATGGCGTACCCCTGCCACTCGATGGTGAAGTATTTCAAATCGTAGCGACGAGCCAGGTCGGTGTGCCGGGCGCGTAGTGCTGGCGTCCAGGTTACGGGTAGCTCTTCGGGGGTAGAGTGGGGGGTCCAGGTCATGGGGGCAGTGATCAGGGAACAGTGATCAATGAACAGTGAACAGGGAACAGTGATCAATGAACAGTGATCAGTGATCGGGGGGCAGTGAACAGGGAACAGTGAACAGGGAACAGTGAACAGTGATCGGGGGGCAGTGAACGATGAACAGTGAACAGTGATCAGTGATCGGGGGGCAGTGAACAGGGAACAGTGATCAATGATCGGGGGGCAGTGAACAGGGAACAGTGATCAATGAACAGTGAACAGTGAACAGTGATCAGTGATCGGGGGGCAGTGATCAATGAACAGTGAACAGTGATCAACTACTGGGCCTAGCGCCAACAGCCATCGTATGTTGGTTGTGCCCCTTTCAGACAAGGCTTCCCAATGCTCTTTTCGTTCTGCTTTATGCCGTATACCGCCGTGCCTTGGTGTTGGGGTAAAAAAACAGCAGACTTTGAGCCTGCTGTCGATTGGTTTGACTTGAGAGTCGCGGAGCTGGCAACCAATGGCGAATGACGGATATGGAGTAGGAGCTTATTTACGTCGGTTTGCCATGTTCATGCCGCCCATCATGGCGCGGGACATTTTGCCGCCTTTTTGGGCTTGGTTCATCTTTTTCATGGCCTTCTTCATGTTTTGGAACTGCTTGAGCAGGTCGTTGACCTCGCGGACGGAGCGGCCCGAACCTTCGGCGATGCGGCGACGGCGAGAGCCATTGATTATTTCGGGTTTGGATCGCTCTTGCGGCGTCATAGAGCGGATGATGGCTTCGATGTGTTTGAAGGCGTCGTTGTCGATATCGACGTTCTTAGCCATCTTGCCCATTCCCGGGATCATGGAGATGAGGTCCTTGATGTTGCCCATCTTTTTGATGGCCTGAATCTGGCCGAGGAAGTCCTCCAGATCAAGCTCATTTTTACGGATCTTCTTCTGTAGTTTGGCGGCCTGCTCTTCGTCGAATTGCTCTTGCGCTTTTTCTACCAGGGTGACTACGTCGCCCATGCCCAGGATGCGAGTGGCCATCCGGTCGGGGTAGAAAAGCTCCAAGTCTTCGGGTTTTTCTCCCGAAGAGATGAATTTGATGGGTTTTTCTACGACAGAGCGAATGGAGATAGCGGCCCCCCCGCGGGTGTCGCCATCGAGCTTGGTGAGCACCACCCCGTCGAAATTCAGGCGCTCATTAAAGGCTTTGGCCGTGTTGACGGCATCTTGCCCTGTCATGGCATCCACTACGAAGAGGGTCTCTTGCGGATCGATGGCGGCTTTGATGGCTTCGATTTCCTGCATCATCTGCTCGTCGATGGCCAAGCGCCCAGCGGTGTCTACGATGATGACGTCCTTGCCATTTTGCTTGCCGTGCTTGATACCGTTGAGCGCAATATGAACCGGCTGCTTGTTATCCTCTTCCTAGTAAATGCCAACCCCGATTTGCTTAGCGACCACGGTCAACTGATTGATGGCTGCGGGGCGATACACGTCGCAAGCGACCAGCAGGGGGTTTTTGCCTTGGCCGCGCAGGTATTTGCCCAGCTTGCCGGTAAAGGTGGTCTTACCAGAGCCTTGCAAGCCCGAGATCAGGATCACAGTGGGCGGATTTTTGGCGAAATGAATGCCTTCGTTGCTGCCTCCCATCAGGTTGGTCAGCTCGTCTTTGACGATTTTTACCATTAACTGTCCCGGCGAAACGGCAACCAGCACATTTTGGCCCAGCGCCTCATCACGCACCTTCTTGGTAAATTCTTTGGCGACCTGATAGTTGACGTCTGCATCGAGCAGGGCTCGGCGAATTTCCTTGAGGGTCTCTGCTACGTTCAGCTCGGTGATCTTTCCCTGCCCTTTGAGGTTTTTGAACGCCTGCTCTATGTTGGTCTGTAAGTTGTCAAACATGAGTTTGGATGGATTGTAACGAAGGAACAAGTTACGGATTTTTCCCGGCACCTCATACAAGTGAGATGTCTCTTTTTGCTTTCCCCTGGTCCGGCGTATCGTCATCCCGAAGCATGACCGCAGCGGAGCGGAGGGCTGGCTGAAGGAACTCATCTATATGAACGGTCAGGGGTATAAGGGAATAAGGATATAAGGTAGTCAGGCACAGCGTTTACCTTCCGTTCCTCTTGGCTTACTCAATGGCCGCGCCAAGCGGCTATCTTTACTTTCAACCTTGAACTCACCTATATGAAAGGGGCGTAGGAGGCTTCGGCACAGGCAGCCC
>CAYVAP010000181.1:0-8080 GCA_964449365.1 uncultured Bacteroidia bacterium | reverse complement strand
AGATGGGGCGAGAGATCAAGCGAAGAAGGCCAACTTATTTTTTGAGCGTTACTAATATAGAGATTTTTATATTGACTTGTCCGAGTTGCTTTGGTATCCTTTTAGTAAGGTCTTATGACGATTTTGCTGGTAGAAGATAATCCCGGAGACGTACGCCTGACCAAAGAGGCTCTCAAAGAAGGCAAGATTGCCCATCAATTGGTCGCGATGCCTGATGGCGAAGCCGCGTTAGCTTATTTGCTTGACAACCAAGAACCCCGGCCAGATTTGATCTTTTTGGATCTGAATTTGCCCCGTAAGGGCGGGCGAGAAGTCTTGGCCGAGCTCAAGCAACATGCGCACACCCGCATGATTCCCATCATCATCCTTACAACCTCCGAGGCAGAGCAAGATATCTACGAAAGCTACCGACTCTACGCAAACTGCTATATCACCAAACCAGTTGACATCAATCAATTTATCGGAGTAATCAAAAGCGTGGAGCGGTTCTGGTTTCAGACGGCCACCCTGGCTCAGTCTTCCGCTGATTGATCGACTTTGAGATCTTTTCCCCACCCTTAAGCCTCGGTTATTTTGTCTTTTTTCAGCCGACATACCACCCAGATTCTTGTGGTCGAAGACTCGCTACCTGATCGTCGTTTGATTGAAGAGTACTTCAAAGAGATCAGTACGCAGCGGTACGTCTTGCATCACGCTGAGACCCTTACTCAGTGCAAGCAGTACTTGAGTTCTCATGACATCAATCTGGTTTTGCTCGACCTCAACTTACCCGACAGCCACGGGCTCGACACCTTCGAACAGCTCAGTCGAGAGTTTCCGGCCATGCCAGTGGTGGTACTTACTGGGCGCTACGCCGAGGATGAATCCATCGGCATTCGGTCGATCGAGAAGGGCGCGCAGGAATTCCTGAGCAAAACCGAGCTCAGCAGCCAGATTTTGCAGCGCACCGTAAACTATGCCATTCAACGCAAACAAATGATGCGCCGCCTGGAGCAAGCCCATCAGATGGCCAAGATGGGCAGTTGGGACCTCGACCTTCAAGCCAATGAGTTGTCCTGCTCCGCTGCTCTCAACCACATTTTCGAAGTAGACAGCCCGCACGGATTTCGGCATTTTGGCGATTATCTCGCCGCCGTACATCCCGAAGATCAGGAAAAAGTGGCGCGACGCATCAAGGAGGCTTGCCACACCCAGAGCAGCTTCCACGTCGATCATCGTATCTTGCTCTCCGGTGGGCGCATCAAGCACATCAGCCTGCAAGGGCAGATGGAAGAGACGCCCCATCATCGCGGGTCGAGCATGGTGGGCACCATCCAGGACATCACCGACCGTGTGCAGGTAGAAGAGCTCACCCGCCAGAAAGAGCTAGCCGACAAAACCGCCAAGCTTCGCCAAGAATTTCTGGCCAAGACCAGCCACGAGATTCGCACACCGCTCAATCCCATTCTGGTGCTCACCGATATGCTGCTGCGCACCGACCTGAACCCCGAGCAGCGTGAGTACCTCGATATCATTCGCACCGCCGGCGATACCCTCCTGGCTCTGGTCAACGACATCCTCGACCTTTCCAAAATCGAGGCGGGCAAGATTGAGTTCAACTACCAGCCCTTCAACTTCAACAAGGTCTTTGACTTCATCCGTGATATGATGGACATCAACGCCAAGGAAAAGGCCCTAGAGTTGTGTATCGATATTGATCCCGACCTGCCCGAGGTCGTAGAAGGCGATCCGGTGCGCCTGACCCAGATTTTACTCAATCTGGTCGGCAATGCCATTAAGTTTACGCACGAAGGCCGTATCGAGGTAATGGTCAAGGGGACCAAACAGACCCAGGACGCGCTCACCCTCTCTTTTGTGGTGAAAGACACTGGCATTGGCATTCCGAAGGACAAGCTAAAGGTGATCTTCGAAAGTTTTCAGCAAGTAGAAAGCAACGCGACCCGGCAGTATGGCGGTACGGGGCTGGGCCTGACCATCGTGCGGCAGTTGGTCTTGCTCCAGCAAGGGCATATCCATGTCGAGAGCGAATTGGGCCGAGGCTCGACCTTTTTCTTCGACCTGCCCTTTGGCCTACCCAACCGCGAGGCAGAGCCCGAGTCTACCGCCGATCGAGCGGCCCCTACCCATTCGGTCGACTCCGCGCGACCACTGGATCAGTCTTTGGTGGCGGGGCTGCGGATCTTGCTGGTGGAAGACAATCCCCTCAATCAGATGTTGACCAATAAACTGCTCAGCGATTGGGGCATCGAAACCGACGTGGCCAACAATGGCCGAGAGGGGATAACCCTGATGCAGGAGCAGACGTTCGACCTGGTGCTGATGGACGTGCAGATGCCCGAGATGGATGGCTACGAAGCTACCCGCTATATTCGCGAGAAACTACCCGCGCCCAAGTGTCAGGTGCCCATCGTAGCGCTCACCGCCAGTGCTTTTACCGGCAGCGACGACGAATGCTTGCGGGCAGGAATGGATGATTATCTTTCCAAGCCCATTGAAATTGGGAATCTGTTTGATAAAATTGTAACTCACATTTGCTTCAAACAGCCTAGCGCGGTACGCAGGATGCTGCAACCAGTAACCATTCACCCTCAATCGGAACTTTCTGCGACCAAATCTCCCAACGGCACCCATCATTCTGAGCCAGCACCTATACCTGTTGATCCTATGCCACAAAATACATACACTGACCTGTCTTATTTGAGCGAGCTTTCTGGCGGTGAGCCCGACGTGATCAAAGCCGCAGTAGCCAAGTTCGTCGATTCTACCCCAGAGATGCTCGATCAATTGGATGAGCATTTGGCCAAGGAACGATACGTAGACCTGGGAAAAACTGCCCACAAGCTCAAAAGCTCCGTGGCCTTCATGGGCATTACCTCTATCCACGATACCATCGTCAAGGTAGAAACGATTGCCAAGTCGGACGGCGACAAATCTCCTCTTCCAGCGTTGGTAGCGGAGATTCGCTCGGTCGTGCAGGCTTCCTTCGACGAGCTACGGACGACGGTAGCGCAGATGTAACCGGCTTTGATCTATGCCCATTTCCGGTTACCTTCGTATCTACGCTGTATTTGGGTCATGATCAAACATTTCACGCATCAAACTGCCGCTGAGCACACGCTTTGGCTTACCCTTTACGGAGCCGAGCTGCTCGGCGAAGCTCCTTGCCTGGTGTACGTACATGGCTTCAAGGGCTTTAAGGACTGGGCCTTCGTGCCCCACGCCGGAGAGTACTTTGCCAGTCGAGGCTACGCCTTTTTGTGCTTCAATTTTTCTCACAACGGCATCGGGTCCGACGGCGAGACCTTCACCGAATGGGACAAATTTGAGCAGAATACCTTTCTGCTGGAAGTCCGCGAGCTGCAGGAGGTTATCAAACTCGTGGCGCACACCAATCAGCTAGGCGCAGACCTACACGCCCCTCTGGGCCTGATCGGCCACAGCCGGGGGGGAGGCATTGCTTTGCTCACCGCCCATCAGCAACCCGAAGTCAAGGCTGTCACTACCTGGTCATCGGTATCGACTTTCGAGCGCTACCCCCAAGAAATCATCGAAGCCTGGAAAGCCAGGGGCTACCACGAAGTCAAAAATGCTCGTACCGGACAGACCTTCCGGCTGGGCTTGCCCATTCTAAAGGAAGTCGAGCGCTACGGACGCACCAAGCTCAACATTCTCCGGGCGGTGCAGAAGCTGGATCGCCCGCTGCTGCTGCTGCATGGCGAAGACGACGAAACCGTGCCCGCCTACGAAGCTGAGCAACTCAACATCTATGGCGATCCCGACCTGACTACTTTGCGACTGATCCCCAAAACGGGCCACACCTTCGGGGCCAAGCATCCCTTTGCAGGGAGCAATTTTGCGCTCGACCAGGTGCTAGCGGCCACGGCCGACTTTTTTGACCTGCACTTCAAGGGCCAATAACTTCCCCTTGCGAGCTCTACACCTTTCTGCCTGCCGATCCCTCATCTTCAATTTCCCCTCAAGCCTTGTCCTTTCACGCCATCCTCAAAGACATTCAGGCGGGCAAATTCGTCCCGGTCTACTACCTCCACGGCGAGGAGAGCTTTTTGATCGAAAAGCTAGTAGAAGCGCTCGAAGCCGAGGGCGCAGTGCTCACGGCTTCAGAGGCCGCTTTCAACCGCGAGGTATTTTATGGCCCCGAGACCAGCGCTAGTCAGGTGGTCAACGCCTGTCGCAGCTTCCCCGTGATGGCCCATCGTCGCCTGGTCATGGTCAAAGAAGCTCATCGCATGAACAGCAAAGAGCTCGAAAAGCTGACCCCCTACCTCAAACAGCCCGTGCCTTCGTCGATCTTGGTGATGATCTTCAAAGATCGCCGGGCCGCCTTGCCCAAGGCTGCTGCTACCGCCGTGAACCAAACCGGCCTGGATTTTCATGCCAAAAAGCTCTACGACCGCGACGTGCAGCAGTGGGTCGAGCGCCTGATGCAGGAGGCTGGCTATACCGCCGACCCGCCCGTATCGGGGATACTGGTCGACAATCTCGGTCTCAACCTCAACCTGATCGAGAACGAGCTGCAAAAAATGTTCATTTACCTCAAGGCTACCAAGCAGACGCATCTCAAGCAGGAATTTGTCTACCAGATGATCAACGTGGACAAAGAATTCAACGCCTTTGAGCTGGTCAGCGCCCTGAGTCAAAAGCAGAGCTATCGCTGCCACTTGATCGTGGAGCGCCTTACCCAAAACGAAAAGGTCAATCCGCCCACCTTGATCGTGAGTGCGCTCTTTCGCTTTTTTCACCACGTGGCTCTGGTACACCGCCATCAACTGCGCGACCCCAACTCGGTGAAGCACCAACTGAAAGTCAACTATTTTCAGGCCAAAGACTGCATCAGCGCCACTCGCTACTACCCCTTGGCCAAGGTATACCGCAACCTGGGCCTGATCGAGGCTGCCGACCTGCGCCTCAAGGGGCAAATCGCCAGCGATCTGCCCAACGCCCACACCCTCAAGACCCTGGTCTGGCAGCTTTTGCACTGAGCTAAGGGGGGGCTGCCTTATTCGCGCCCAAACATCAGCACCTGCCCGTCCTGACACGTGAGGTACAGGGTGGGTTCGTATTCGGTGTCGATCCGAAACGTGCGCACCGTTTCCAAGAGGCTCAGGTACAGGGTCTCCTGCTGCATGATTCCGGCGGATTGCTCACAGACTTTGCGGGTGGCGGCAGGAGGCCGAATGGTCAGCGAATCGCCCTCGACTCGATAGGGCGCAGAGAAGCTGTTGCAGCCGGCATCGCCGCGTAGCTGTCCTGCCGCCGGGTCGAAACGGGCCGTCAGGCGGGTGCGGTCGATCACCCGCGCGGGTCGTCCTGGTGAGCCATAAGATTGGAGCACCCAGGTATCGCGCTGCAAGGCGGCGAGGGCAGGGTCTTCCTCGGGCGCAGGGGGCGCTTCTGCGGCAGTAGGGCTACTACTCCGGGCTTGCTTATTCCCCTGACAGGCGCTAAGGCTGCTCAGCAGGGCGAGAAGTAGTGCGCAGCAGGATACCGGAAAAAGAAGAGTGTATCGCATGAGTTGAATCTAGGGCCTTTGAAATGAAGGAACACTCAAAGAATAAGTGGGCCTTCTTTGCTTGAAAATAGGAGGTCGAGAGATTGAGAGATCGAGAGGTTGAGAGATCGAGAGATTGGGAGTAGGAGACTGTACGTCTCAAAGTTTCACCATCTCAGGATCTTACCATCTCAGGATCTCACCATCTCACTATCCCTCCTCGATCTGGAACAGAATCTCTAACCGAATTCGGGAAGTTATTCTTTTCGCGTTCCTAAGCGATTGACCATTCGAAATTTGTATAAGATACTTTTAACTTTAGATCCTTCGACTCCGTTCAGGACAAACTTTGAACCGTGAAACTAGTGACTAGTGCTTCGCATTCGAAATTCGTAATCGAAAGTGTTTCTGGTCAACGTTTTATGCGAATTTTAAATGGTTAATTCATACTACTGGACATGAGCCTTTGACGCGTTCGTTTTTTGCGAGGATGGGACAAGATGAATAAGATGGCCTTCAGGTGTTTTTGATCCTGAAATCCTGTCTAAATCGACGATATCCAGTAGCCTGAAGTGTTCTTTGTGGACAAGATAGACAAGAATTGGCAAGATTAACAAGATGGCTTTCAGGTGTTTTTGGAGCGCTCGTTTTTGGATAAGATGAATAAGATGGCTTTCAGGTGCTGATGATTCTGAGAATCCTGTCTAATTGGATCGATAATGTACAGCGTACAGCAGTGTGAAGCGATCATCTAGCCTAGTCCTACCGAGCTGTCGATCAACTCTGCCAGAGAGTAGCTAGCGGGGTAGCCAGCGAGGCATCGGCATTTGGAATTCAGCGCTTGACCTTCTTAATTGCAAGGGAACACCACTAAGGCCAATCTTCTCCTTGCCCCACTATCGACTTCCTACCCCCGAAGAGCTGCCAGCCCTGGCAGGCGACCAGCGTAAGAGCAATCAGCAGTTTGTCAACCGCTTGCGCAAAAAGACGCCCCGCGACCTCGATCAGCAGGTAGCGGCGCTGCACGAGGAGGTGTTCGAGCAAATGGATTGCCTCAGTTGCGCCAATTGCTGCAAAACCATCAGCCCCGTCTTTACCGACCGGGACACTGCCCGCATCGCCAAGCATGTGCGCAGCAAGCCTGCCGACTTTACCGAGCAGTATCTACACCTCGATGACGAGCAAGACTACGTGCTCAATGAGGCCCCCTGTCCCTTTTTGGGCCCCGACCATCGCTGCGGCATCTACGAGGTGAGGCCCAAAGCTTGCCGCCAATACCCCCACACCGATCAGCCTGGCTTTCGCAAAAAGCTCTCCCTCACCCTAAAAAACACAGAAGTGTGCCCGGCGGCCTTTCGCATCCTGGAGCGGCTGCGCGAGTCCCTGGGCCATTGACCCTCATGAAAACCACCCCCTGCCCATGAAAATTGATGCGCAGGCTGTATCTTAGCCATGCAGGGGCAATCCCCCCGTTTGGTAGAGGTAGGTCCTATGTCAAAGCAAGAAACGGAAATGCTGCACCATGCTTGTCCCCGCTGCGGGGCGGCCATGGAATACACCGGGGGCAAATTCAAGCTGCAATGCGGCACCTGCGGGTACAATCGTACCCTGGGGCGAGAGAGTGATCAGGTGGACGATCACCCCCTCAAAGCTGGGGTATCGCTCAAAAATTTCAGTCGGGGCATAGGCGCTGGCCTTACGAGCTATCAGTGCCAAACTTGTACCACCATCCTTGCGTGTAGCGAGGGCGAGCTGCCGCCGTATTGCCCCATTTGCCGAGGCGATGCCGAGCAGATGACGGAAAGTCAGCATCATCAAAAAGTGATTTTTCCCAGCGGCATCATTCCCTTTACCATTTCGGAGCAGCAGGCGCGCAGCATCTTGGGCCGCCACCTCACCCATCGCTTTCTGCCAGATGAACTCTACCGCCTCAAGGATCGCGGAGAAATCCAGCCCCTCTACGTCCCGATCTTCATCTATGACGCGCTCACTCGCAGCACCTGGCGAGCGCAATCGGGTTTTCGCACGGTAGAGATGCGGGGCGATCAGCCCATCGAGCGCTTGATCTTCGAGCCGACGGCTGGCTACTATGAGCACTTTTTCGAAGACTTCGACGTCGCCATCGTGGGGGCCGTCCCCGAGTTTCCGGGCGTGTACGACTACGACCTGGGAGCCACGGTCGACTACGATCCTCGCTTTCTGCACGGTTTCAACACGGAGCTGTACCAATTCGATGAACTAGACACCTTTCAGATGGCCGATGAGATGATGAGTGGCCAGATCCGGATGGCTATCGAGGGGCGCGCCATGGGAGATGAGCAGCGCAAGATCGAGGTTAAATCCGAGAAATTTGCCCTGGCTTTTCGGCACATTCTCGTACCCGTGTGGATCGGGGTCTTCGACTACCACGACCAAACCTACACCTACCTGATCAATGGCCAAACCGGGAGCTTCAGCGGAGAAAATCCCCTTTCGACCACCAAGATCCTGGCCGCCACCGGGGCGTTTGCGTTGTTGGTGATCTTGCTAGGGCTGGTGTTAGGGTGAAGGGAGCAACCAGGAAGCGTCAGC
>CAYVAP010000180.1:0-8110 GCA_964449365.1 uncultured Bacteroidia bacterium | reverse complement strand
CCCGAGATGCCCCGGGGCGTCAAGATGAACGCGTCCTTTCGCAGCCGCGAAGAGGGCGAAGAAGATGACCGCCCGGTACGCCCCAAGCGCAACCGCCCCAAGAAACCAACATCCGCCGAGAAAGCATCCGACGATTCTGCCGCCGAAACTGGCCTGGCAGTGAGGCCCAAAATCAACTCGCAGCCTGTCTCGCCGCCACCTGAAGCCAAGCCTGAGGTGGGCGATGAGATCAGCTTTGAGGTCAAACCCAGCAGCAAGGCCAAGACTTCGTCTTCTGCCAAAAGCAACGACGAGGTCGAGTTCGTGATCGAAACGCCCAAGGAAGAGCCCAAGGTCTCCGTCCACCGCGAGCTCGAGCCCGTGGGCGAAGACAACATCGGCAAGGTCAAAAACAGCGAAGAGGAGACCTACGAAAAAGTCGTACCAGAAGACAGCCAGGAAATCGACAACGCCGACGAACTCTTTACCGACGAAGACTTTGACCCCACCCTGGAGCTATCAGACTACGAGCGCCCGCCGCTAGAGCTGCTCGACGACCACAGCTCGGGCCGGGGCCGCGAGGTAAACCGACAGGAACTAGAGGAAAACAAAAACAAAATCCTCAAGACTCTAGAGGATTACGGCATCAAAATCGTCAGCATCAAGGCCACCATCGGCCCGACCGTAACGCTGTACGAGATCGTGCCTGCGCCAGGGGTGCGCATTTCTAAGATCAAAAATCTCGAAGACGACATTGCGCTTAGCCTAGCCGCCCTGGGCATTCGCATCATTGCGCCCATTCCGGGGCAGGGCACCATCGGCATCGAGGTGCCCAACTCGACGCCCGAGATCGTGTCGCTACGCGGGGTGCTGACCACCGAAAAATTCATGACCAACAAGGGCGAATTGCCCATCGCCCTGGGACGTACCATCTCCAACGAGGTCTATATCGCCGACCTCAACAAAATGCCTCACCTGCTGATCGCCGGGGCCACGGGCCAGGGTAAGTCCGTGGGCCTCAACACCGTCATTGCTTCTTTGCTCTACAAAAAGCATCCTGGCGAGGTCAAATTTGTACTGATCGACCCCAAAAAGGTCGAGATGAACCTCTACCAGATGTTGCGGTTGCACTTCATGGCGCAACTGCCGCAGCAGGAAGACGAGCCCATCGTCACCGATGTGCGCGACGCCGTGGATGTACTCAAGAGCCTCTGTGTGGAGATGGACAACCGCTACGACCTGCTCAAGAAAGCACGGGTGCGCAACCTCAAGGAGTACAACCAAAAGTTCAAAAGCCGCCGCCTGAGCCCCCGCAAAGGGCACCGCTTTCTGCCCTACATTGTGCTAGTGATCGATGAGCTGGCCGATATGATGATGACGGCAGGCAAAGAGGTGGAAATGCCCATTGCGCGCCTGGCCCAGTTGGCGCGGGCGGTGGGCATCCATCTGGTGGTAGCCACTCAGCGCCCTTCAGTCAACGTGATCACGGGCATCATCAAGGCCAACTTCCCCGCCCGGATGTCCTACCGGGTGATTTCGAAGGTCGACTCACGCACTATCCTCGACGCCAATGGAGCTGATCAACTGATCGGGCGGGGCGATATGCTGCTCTCGACGGGCAGCGAGATCATTCGCCTGCAAAATGCCTTTATCGATACCCCGGAGGTCGAGCGCATCGTGGAGTTCATCGGCAAGCAGCGCGGCTTTCTAGAGCCCTATTACCTGCCCGAGCTACCGAGCGAGGACGGCGACGACCCTGACGAGGACGAACCCTTCGAAAAAGATGGTCGCTTCGAAGAAGCTGCCCGCCTGATCGTAAAATATCAGATCGGCTCGGCCTCACTCATTCAGCGCAAGATGAAGCTCGGCTACAACCGCGCTGGCCGCATCATCGATCAACTGGAAAAAGCCAGAATCGTGGGGCCGCACTCTGGCAGCAAACCTCGTGAGGTACTGGTGCAGGACGAGTCCATGTTGGAGCAGTATTTAAGCCAATTGTGACGAAAGCCCTATGCCCGCCTTCCCTACTGAGCGCAAAGAATCTCATCAAACCCGCCTTTGGCGGCTGATGTACAACCTGCTCCCCCCCATTCGCGGCACGGGCAGTTGGCTGACTTTCTTGAGTGGCGACTGGCAGGAAGCTCACCTCAGGCTGGGCCTCAACCTGCGCACCCGCAACTACGTGGGTACCATCTTTGGCGGGGCCATGTTTGCCGCGACAGATCCGATGTACATGGTTATGCTGATCAAGATTTTGGGGAAAGACTACGTGGTGTGGGACAAAGCCGGGCGCATTCGCTTTCTCAAACCCGGTAGAGAGCGGCTGGTAGCTCGCTTTGAGATCCCGCCTGAGCGCATCGAGGCCATACGCAGCAAGGTGGCAAAAACGGGCGCGGTGGACGAAAGCTTTACCGTAACTTGGCTAGACAAAGCTGGCAAACCCGTGGCGCGTATCGAAAAAACCATCTACATCGCCACCCAAGCCTATCACGAGCAGCGTGTAGCGGCCAGGGGAAGAGGAGCATAGGGGGGCAATAGGGGATTCGGCAAAGACCAGCCTCTCATCAGCAGCCCAGTATATTGGCTCACGCAGTGGCCGCCCCGAAGCGGTCAATTTTACGACGAACTACCAACTACCTCCCCTTATCGATCCACCTCGCCGAGCACGATATCGATGCTACCGATGATGGCCACCAGGTCAGCAATTAATACCCCACGGCTGATTTCTGGGATGACGCTGAGGTTGCAGAAGCTCGGTGCACGCACTTTGCAGCGAAAAGGCTTATCGCTGCGCCCGTCGGCGATGAAGTAGTAGCCTAGCTCGCCGCGCGGATTTTCGGCGCGGACGTACAATTCCTGCGCCTTGGGGCGCGCTTTGGGCGGGCAATGTGCTCGCGGATCAAAGGTGGGCGTACGCTTGAGATCGCCTTGCAGGCGATCGAGACACTGCTCGATGAGACGCACCGATTGCTCGACCTCATCCACTCGCACCTTGAAGCGGTCCCAGCAATCACCTACCGTACCCATTTGCCCCTCACCGATGGGCACGTCGAAGGCCAACTCAGGATACACCGAGTAGCCATCTACTTTGCGCAAGTCCCAGCGCAGGCCCGAGGCGCGTAGCATGGCCCCCGAGCAGCCGTAGTTGACGGCCGTTTCCAGCGGGAGAATGCCCACGTTGGCCGTGCGCTTGACGAAGATCTCATTGTCGGTGATCAGGCGGTTCATCTCCTCCATCTTGGGCCGAAAGTACTGTACAAACTCTCGGCAGCGCTCTTCGAAGCCTACTGGCAGATCGAAAAACAGCCCCCCCACCCAGATGTAGTTGTAGAGCATACGCGAACCCGAAGCCCACTCCAGCAGGTTGAGGATGTGCTCCCGGTCGCGGAAGGTCCACAAAAACGGCGTGTAAGCCCCGACGTCGAGCCCGTAGGTACCTAAGGCGATCATGTGGCTGGCGATGCGATTGAGTTCGCAGACCAGAACCCGGATGTACTCGATGCGCTTGGGCAGGGTGCCTTCCAGGCCCATCATGCGCTCCACCCCCATCACGAAGGCCCACTCGTTGTTCATAGCCGAGAGGTAGTCCATCCGATCGGTATAGGGCAATATTTGCGGGTAGCTGAGGGCTTCGGCGTGCTTTTCAAAGCAGCGATGCAAATAGCCCAAGTGCGGCACCACGTCGACCACTACCTCGCCATCAGAGACGATCTCCAGCCGCAGCACTCCGTGGGTAGAGGGATGCTGTGGCCCGAGGTTGAGGATCATCTCTTCGCTGCGCAGCTCTTCGGAGCGAAACTTATTGGGCTCGGATTGAAGGAGATAGTGGTCGTAAGTAGACATAGGTGGCATCGCTCATGGGCAAAGATAGAAAAATAGTAACCCAACCCATACTGCCCCCCCTTGGGTGAAGCCGCTTGGCCGCTAGCGCAGCTACTGAGAGGGTTATTGCGTGTACCTCTCGATCATCGCCCGATTAGGATAATCGGTGATGATGCCATCTACCCCTAGCTCGATCAGCGCTTGCATCTCGGCGGTATCGTTGACGGTCCAGGGAATGACTTGCATGCTTTTTTCACGAGCTAGTCGCATCAACTCGGAATCTACCAATTGGTGCCAAGGACTGTAGATTTCGGGAGTAAACCCCAGTTGCGCCAGGTTTTCTGCGGGGGGCAATTCATTTTCGATGAGCAGGGCTAGGGGTAAGTCTGGGGCCTGTCGATGCACCAGTTGTAGGGCTTCTAGGTCGAAAGACTGGATGATGCTCCGCTGACC
Source organism: uncultured Bacteroidia bacterium (assembly GCA_964449365.1). Lineage (GTDB taxonomy): Bacteria > Bacteroidota > Bacteroidia > J057 > J057 > CAYVAP01. The sequence continues at coordinate 3,856 of CAYVAP010000180.1, read as the reverse complement.
GATGCGCTTGTTGCGTATCACGGTCAGCACCAGGTCTACGAAGGGCTGTACCTCAGGATGAAAGAGGCTATCCCAGGCGGGTCGGCGCTTGATTTCGAGGTTGTAATGAGGAGGCTTGCGCCCTAGGCGTCGAGCATGTACTTCGGCACTGTCGATCACCTCGCGGAGCAGTGGCTTGTAAGTGGTCAGCTTTTGCTGCCCGGGAAATTGGGTGTGCGGCTTGCTGCCACAGTCAAACTGCCGGATCTGGGAGTAGGGCATGGCAAACAGGTTGTAAGCCGTGTCGGCCCTTTCGCGCAGCGGATCACCGTCGGGATACTGGCAAATCTCGGGCGAAAGCCAAGGCTCATGCGAGACCACCACCTGGCTGTCTTGGGAAATGACCAGATCCATCTCGAGGGTGGATACGCCCAACTCTAAGGCCCGCTTGAAGCCCGGTATGCTGTTTTCGGGCAGCAGACCCCGCGCGCCACGGTGGCCCTGCCAGTCGATGGCTGCCATTTGCGAATCGGAAGATGCAGGAGATGATTGGCAAGCCATCCATAACATGAGGCTCGCGCAGATCATCCACCAGCTACGCCAAAAAATCATAGGGGCAGATTGTAGAGGTCAACCTATCTTACCACTAACCAAAGAACCGCCTACCATCCCCAAGTGCCGGGTCCACCTTTGAAGGGCCCCACGATGTCGCTGGTGATCCAGCCACCGTAAAAGTCGCCTTCTTGCGACTGGATTTTTTCATCGCCTATGTAGCAGGCTTCCATGCGACTCGGGTAGATGGCCAGATGGTCTTTGAGCGTCTCATAGCCGCGTACAGGCTCGGGGTAGGTCCAGGCCACGGCTTGAGCGCGCTGTCCGTTTACTTCCAGATCGAAGTAGCGGGCTTTGCCTTTGAATTCGCAGAAAGTATCTCGGCCCGGAGATAGCTCCGTAAAGAACTCCATGCGCAAATCTGCCTTGGGCAAATAATAGACGGGCGGATGGCTGGTTTCCAGCACCCGCAGGGCACGATTGGTATCAATGATCACGGTGCCGTTGAAGACGACCCGTACATGTTTAGAGACTGATTCTACCCGAGGCGGGCGTGGGTAGTCCCAGACGGATTCCTGGCCAGGACCTGGCTTGATGCGTTTCACAGAAGAATATTTTTAAAGGAGAGGGCAAGATTGTCAGTTCAAAGCTTGAACTTAGCCCGGATATACTGGATGATGAGTGGCACCAAATACACGAAGTTGGGGCGATCAGGCGAAATCCGCAGGTAGATGTCGCTGCCTACTTTGACGCGAAACGTAATCTGCGAAATGTCACTAAATTGCTGAAGGGTGCCTCGATAGCGGAGCCAACTTAGCTGAGGGCGCATACCTAGAATCACATGGCGAAAGGCCTCCTTGTTGGGGAATTGCACTTCGAGCAATTCGGCTTCCTGGTCGTGGATGTGTACCGAGCCCGCTGGGGTTTCCAGGGTCAAGTCGGCAGACACAGTCAGTGGTTTGAGGGTATCTGGTAGCTTCACAAGGCAAGGGGTGAAAGATGAGAAAATCACATGCCGCAACAGACCCCTGTCGACAGCATGCGATATTTGTGGTCGAAGACAATGCTACTTTTTGTCTGCATTATCTTTGGTGCGAATCTTCAGCGTACCATTCATCTTCCAAGTGGCATACTCAGGGGCTTTACCATTAGCCGTAGCTTTGCTGGGAATGGATATTTCCATACTTTCAAACTCGTAGATAATCTCAGCATTACGACCAGTGAGCTTGTCGTATAAGCCAATCGCTAATTCTGGCCATGTGGTGGTACCTTTTTCTTCTGCCATAATTGTTGTGGTTATTGGGTCAATGTGGGTAAAATTTTCATTTGCATAACCCCTGAGCGGCCAAAAAAGTTTTGTTATGAAAAAAAATATCATTCGTCTGCAAAGCAAAACGTTGCCTTCTCCCTCGAAGATATTTCCCCTTGACGAGGCTTGGCTGAGGGAGCGGGCTAGGCGCGGGGTGATCTGTGGCTGAGCCTTCTGGGAGGGTTTTTATGTACTGAGAGGTAAGTGAGATACTGCTTCGGCCCTGATCTCGTTGTGAACACTGATAACGAGGGCTGGTCCTTTTTCCGCAATGGACATTCTCTATTCTGTATCAAACTATCTAAAATTCCCATCACTATGAATTATCGCTCTCTTCTTCTGACCTTACTGATCCTGTGTACCTTTGGGCTAGGAGCCGCCCAAGCCCAAGCTTACAAGACCGCAGCGGGCTTGCGCCTGGGATATCCTTCTGCGTTGAGCCTGAAGTATTTCTTGGATAGCAGCAATGCCTTGGAAGTGTACGTAGGCGCTCGTAGCTACGGCGCTTTTTCCTCCTTTGGCCTCAGCATCAGTGGGGCATATCTGCATCATCAGCCTTTGGCCATCGATGGCATCGATGGCCTGCAGTGGTACGTTGGGGCTGGCGCTACGCTCTATTCATTTGGTTCGGCTTTCGCGAGTAGCTCTTTTACGGTGCTAGGTATCCAGGGCTACCTAGGATTGGATTGGTATCCTACGCCAGATCTGCCCATCGCTCTGAGTGTCGACTGGATCCCAACTTTCTTTTTGGGAGAATCCTTTATCGGAGGTTTTGGGGCAGGCTACGGCACCCTGGCTATCCGCTACATTATCTCTGAATAAGCCGTCCTTCTACCATCATCGATTCTGCCAATACCCGACTGAATAACCTTCGGTCGGGTATTTTTTGCAAAAAAAAGTCGACCTACCTCAAGGTAGATCGACGTTGAAGATCTATGCAAAACTACGAGTGCCCGGTCTCAAAAGAGATTGCGCTCGAATCACGGGTTATTTCATCATGACTGGTACCTCGACCATGGTTTGATCCCAAGCCATGACCAGGTGTGCTCCGCCGTCGACTTCGCGGAAGGCGATGGTAAAGGCTTCGACCGGCTCGTCGAGGTTGGCAGGCTTCACGGCGGTGGTAGCCACGTTGCGATCTTCCTGCATGCGGTAAGCGCCCCATTGATTTAGTTGGCTGTTGAGCATCACCTCCCACTCGTCCTCGCTAGGAATGGTAAACAGGGTATAAGTGCCAGCCTCTACTTCTTCGCCGCCGAAGGTTACGTCTTCCATGAAGGTGATCTCCGTCGCTTCGTTGGCTCCAGTGCGCCACACTTTGCCATAAGGAACCAGATCGCCAAAGATCACGCGGTCGTTTTTCTGAGGGCGGCTGTAGACCACCTTGACCTTCGGACCATCATCCGTACGGAAATACGCAATGTCTGCCGGGCTAGCATCCAAGCCAGGCATTTTCAAGTCGACCTGAGCCATCAAAGCATTACCGATCAGCAGCAGGATCAAAGACAAAAGAAGCAGTTTGTAGTTCATCGGGAAATAAATTTGGTTTATCACAAAATAAAGAACCCGATTGCGCTTGGGTTGTTTGTGATCTTTGATGCAATTTCAGGGAACAGGGAACAGGGAACAGGGAACAGGGAACAGGGAACAGGGAACAGGGAACAATGAACAGGGAACAGGGAACAATGAACAGGGAACAATGAACAGGGAACAGGGAACAATGAACAGTGAACTCCCTGACCACTGACCATTGACCACTGTACTCCCTGACCATTAACCATTGACCACTGTACTCCCTGACCATTGACCATTGACCACTGTACTCCCTGACCACTGACCACTGACCACTGTACTCACTGACCATTGACCATTGACCACTGACCACTGACCATTGACCATTGTACTCATTGACCACTGTACTCATTGACCATTGACCATTGACCACTGTACTCACTGACCACTGACCATTGACCACTGACCACTGTACTCATTGACCACTGTACTCACTGATCATTG
>CAYVAP010000179.1:0-8155 GCA_964449365.1 uncultured Bacteroidia bacterium | reverse complement strand
GCAAGAACTGATCTGGGGAGCTACCGCCATGATGATGGCCGAGGTCGTGCATCTGCTCGAAGAGGCTCTCTCCTACTCCTGATGGTCAGACCCTAATTTCCCAAGCTATCAAACGCTACGCGGCTGGTATCCTTTTGATGTTGCTGACGGCCATGCTGCTGTTAGGTGGCTATTTAGCCTTCAGCTTGTACCCGATTTTTCCCCAGCGAGTGCAGCTTTTTCAGCTCCGGCATCAGCATGGGCAGCACCTCGCTCTGCACCTCGATAGCTACGACTTTCAGCCGGGTGATGCCATGGCCGTTTATCTGAGCGTGGCCCCGGCGGGTCAGGTAGAGTTGCGGGTGTACGATGTGCTGCGTCAGGATACCCTGCTGACTCAGGCCATCGAGGGGAACTTTCACCCCCTAGCTGAAAGCACCTCGGTATACGGCACGGGCTGGCAGGCGACCGATACGCTGCACTTGCCCGCCGAGGTCAGCAGTGGCTGGTACGTGGTAGAGGCACAGAGTCGTCAACAGCACACGTTCACCAGCTTATTCATCCAGCCTGCCCCCGGGCAGGTGCAGCGGCGCATTGCCTGGCTTTTTTCTACCAACACCTGGAATGCCTACAATCCCTGGGGGGGCCAATCCCTGTACACGGTGCCGCTGATACCGAGGGTATCTTTCCAGCGCCCCCAACCCTTGGCCGATCCCTTTTTGCAGCCGGGGCTGGCGCGGCATCAGATGTATTTTCAGGGGGCCAACAAGGATCGCTATTTGGCCCATTTGCTCGATTCGCTAGGGCAGGCTTACGACCCTTACAGCATGATGGCCCTGCACCGCCATGATCCACGTCTGGCAGACTACGATGTGCTGATCATGAGTACCCACAGCGAATACTGGACCACTGAGATGTTGCAGCACCTCAACCAGTTGCTCGACTCGGGGGCTTCTTTGGTGAATCTGGCGGGCAACGTAGCGGCCTACCGCAGCTACCTCGATCCCGTGGCCAGCACCCTTACCGTACACAAACACCCCAGCGAGTTGTGGCCTGTGCTCGATTCCTCGGGGCTACGTCCCTTTGGCACGAGCATGTACCTGATGGGATTTCATACTTACGCGCCCTATCAGGTGCAGGTCGATAGTAGCTGGTTGCTGGCGGGCACGGGGCTGCAACGGGGCGACCTCTTTGGGCAGGTAAGCGATACCTATGACTTCACGCACATGTATGACTCGCCCTGGGAGCAACTGCGCAGCCTCTTGGATCGAGATCAGCGCGGGGCGGCCTCGGGGTTGGAGATCGACAAGGTGTACGCGGGCACCCCTGCCAACTGGATCACGGTGGCTAGTGGCTTGAACCCTCCGGTAGAAGGGCACGGCGAGGTGTACCCTGATCCGGCGCAACCCTGGAGCGCAGGAGGCGGGGCCGACCTGGGCTACTACCGCCATCCAGGCGGGGGGGTGGTTTTTGCCGCGAGCAGCATGGCCTTCACCGGAGCTATTCCCTATGATCCGGCCATTCGGCAGATCATCGCCAACGTCCTGGCCCAGTCGCTCGCAGCAAATTGAGTACAGGGGCACAAATATTACAAACCTAAAAATATAAGAAGCGTTCAATTCCACTACACGAAATAGCATCAATCTCCTGACTATCAACGCTAGACGGTTAAGTAACCCGCCATTCACTCGGGCCTTCTTACACTGAGACCTCCGGCCAGTGCCCATATCCGTACTTTTGTATAAAATAAAAGTACATGAATCGGGCATTCTTTTTATTGGTATTATTTTGCTGGTGGAGTGTTGGCTGGAGCCAGATAACTGCTGACTTTACAGCCAATACCACCGAAGGTTGCTCTCCCATCGTGGTGAATTTTCAGCACCAGTCACCGGACGCAGTCGCCTGGGAGTGGGATTTTGGTAATGGCACCTCAACCCTCGCCAACCCGGGCGCACTCTACACCACCCCGGGGAGCTACACTGTGCGCCTGATCGTGACTGACATCAACGGTGCCAGGGACACGATGATCAAGCCTGACTTCATCCAGGTACACGCCTATCCGCAAGCTCAATTTTCTGCCAATCATCCCTCGGTCTGTACCTTTGAGCCCATTCAGTTTTCGGATCAATCGACGCCCGGCAGTGGTGCGCTGAGCTACTGGAAATGGGACTTTGGCGATGGGACGGTATCCAATCAGCAACACCCTGTACACCACTACACCGACCCAGGGGTGTATCAGGTATCTCTGGTGGTACGCAACCAGTATAATTGCAGCGATGATTTGATCCAGACCAATTACATCACCGTTTCCGCGCCTGATGCAGATTTTACGGCTGACCCCAAGCTGGCCTGCGGCCCCCCGCTGTTGGTGCATTTTACGAGCAACGCTAGCAGCGGGCAGCATAGCTGGTCTTTTGGCAATGGGCAGACTGGTACGCAGCTCAACCCTTCGCACAGCTATCAGAACTTCGGTAGCTTTACCGTGGGCCACATCGTAGAAGATGCCCTAGGCTGCCGCGATACCGTCGTCAAACAGCAGTTGATCAACATCGGCATCAATACCCTCAGCATTTCGGCTGATGACTCCACCCTCTGTGAAGGCGACAGCATCTACTTTTTCACCAATGCGGCTGCCAATAGCAGCGTGGTGTGGGACTTTGGCAACGGCGACTCCGCCTTTACCCTCAATCCCGGCTATCGCTACCTGACGCCGGGCACTTTCACTGCCACGGCTCAGATCTCGGACGTGAGCGGCTGTAGCGTAACCCTCACCCTGCCCATCACGGTGTACGATCGCCCAAGCGTAGACTTCGGGGTAGCCGATACCAACCTCGGTTGCGCCGTGCCTTTCGTGGTCGACTTTGTCGATCAGTCGGTGGGGGCGGTGCAGTGGGAATGGCGCTTTGGCGATGGCAGCAAGGCCTTCGTACAGCATCCTACGCACAGCTACCAGACGGTGGACACCTTCAACGTGCAACTGCTGGCCTGGGGGCCAGGGGGGTGCCAGGGGGTGCGTACCAAGAACCACTACATCCGCATCCAGGAAGTCAAGGCGGGCTTTTCTGCTACGCCTCAAGCGGGCTGCTTTCCGTTGCCGGTGAGCTTTACTGACACCACGACTTCTCCCTACCCGATTGTGAGCTGGGAATGGGACTTCGGCGACGGCACCACCTCGACTCAGCAGCACCCGCAGCATACCTATACCCAGCCGGGCATCTACGATGTGAACTTGATTGTGGAAAATAGCGAGGGTTGCCGGGACACGGCCTTTTTCCCGGCCTACGTGCAGGTGGGCGAACAGCCCGACGTCAACTTTGTCGCGGATACCAACCGGGCTTGTGCCCTGTCTGAGATCAACTTTACCAACCTGAGTACCGGGGCCACCCACTTCATCTGGTACTTTGGCGACGGCGACACGGCCATGAGCTACCACGCCTCGCACGGCTTTGCCGCCCTGGGCGACCTGGCCGTCATGCTGGTAGGTAACGACCGTGGGTGCCGCGATACCATGCTGCGCGACGACTACGTCAACATCCTGGCACCGCTTCCCATCATCGGGATCAGCGAAAAGCGCCTCTGCGAGCTCCCTCGTGGCGTGGCTTTTCAGAATCTCTCTCTGCAAGCCGACAGTTGGAGCTGGCTGGTCGATGGCTCAGTGCCATACAGCAGCAACAGTTTCGTTCATACCTTCACCACGCCGGGGGCTCATCATGTGCAGCTCACCGTCAGCAATCAGAGTACAGGCTGCACCGTGCAGGCCTCGGATACCCTGCAGGCGATGCCCTTGGCAGCGGCATTCGAGCCAGATACCAACCGGGGCTGTGCGCCTCTACGCATCGCGTTTACCGATCAATCGCTCAACGCCAATCAGTGGAAGTGGTACTTTGGTACCGGCGACTCATCCAGTACGCAACATCCGGCCTACACCTACAAGCAAGTGGGCGACTATACCACTACTCTTGCGATAAAAAATGCCCTGGGCTGCCGCGATACCTTCGTCTTCGAGCCGATTCGTGCGCTGGGTATCACCGCGGACTTTCAAGCCCCCAACTCCGCCGGATGCGTACCGCTGACGGTCACTTTCCAAGACCTCAGCCAAGGGACAGGCCCTATTGCTAGCTGGCTCTGGGACTTTGGCGATACCACCACCTCGACCTGGCCCAGCCCTAGCCATGAATACCTCTATCCATCGTATCACGCGGTGCAGCTCACCGTGGTGGATGTAGACGGCTGTAGGGACTCGGTTACCAAGGGAAATTTCGTTTACGCCACCCAGCCGGTGCCTGATTTTTTGATCACGCCTCCGGTCAACTGCGAAGACAAGACCTCTACTTTCGTGAGCCTGTCTTCCGGGGCAGGTTTGAGCTACGCATGGGATTTTGGCGATGGCAACAGCTCCAACCAGGCCAACGTCACCCACGCCTACGCCGACACGGGGGTGTATGACGTGAGCCTGACCGTGGTGGATGTCAACGGCTGCGACAGCAGCCTCTCTCGCCCGCAGGCTGTGGCGATTCGCGAGCTCTTGGCCAGCTTCACGGTCGATACCATGTACGCGCCATGCCCGCCCCTAAATGTAACCTTCACGGCTGACACGGCTTTTCCCCATCAGGAGATCGAGTGGTTTTGGGACTTTGGCGATGGGGCAGTTTCCAACCAACCACTCCCCTCGCACAACTATACCCTGCCGGGCAGCTACGACGTGAGGCTGGTGGTCTCGACCCCCACGGGTTGTAGCGATACCCTGTTGATGGAGGATCTCATTCAGGTAGAAGGCCCTACGGGCGAATTTACCTTTGACCCTCATACGGGCTGCCCAGGTTTGGCAGTCAACTTTTCAGCTACTTCCAGCGATTCGGTTACTTACGAATGGGTGTTTGGCGACGGTAGCACGGGTTTGGGCCGCAACACATCGCACGTTTACCCCCATGCGGGCATCTTCACCCCGGTGTTGGTGGTGCAGGACAGCTCTGGCTGCCGCGTGTTTCACGTCTCTGGCGAGCAGGTGCGGATACACACTCCGCCCACGACGGTGATAGAAGCGGATCGCCGGGTGATCTGCAACGGTGGTCCCGTGAGCTTTACGGACTTGAGTACTGCGCCTAGTGGCGTCGAGGGGTGGTATTGGGACTTTGGCAACGGCAGCAGCGACACGATCCAGCATCCTACCACCCACTATGGGCAATTGGGGAGCTACGACGTGTCGCTGATCAGCTACAGCCATGAGGGTTGCCCCGATACGTTGCTCATGCCAGACTACATCCAGGTAGAGCCTAGCCCAGCGCCTCAGATTTTGGCCAGCGATACCATGGCCTGTGTCCCTTTTGAGGTGGAACTGCGGGCGCTGGTCCCTGGCCACATGGCAGCCATCGAGAGCTGGACCTGGCAATTCGCCCCTGGCCAGATCGGCACTGACAGCGTCGCGACGTTTATCTACCCCGACGCGGGCGACTATCCGGTGCAGGTACTAGTGGTCGATAGCAATGGTTGCCGCGGCCTGGACCACCTCACTCTGACCGCTCATCCCCTGCCAGCCCCCACCTTCGTGGCTAGCGATAGCTTTGGCTGCGCGCCCTTTTCGGTCTCATTTACCGACCTGACCGCGCCGGGTATCGTGGATTGGCACTGGCAGTTCGGCGATGATAGCAGCAGCCAGGCCCAGCACCCCACGCACGTATACCAGGTGGATGGAAACTATGATGTCATCCTTACCGTGGTCGATACCAATGGCTGTGTCAATAGCTTTGGCAAAACGCCCTACATCCACCTCGACCGTCCGGAGGCCAACTTCGAAGCCGACAACCTCCTCATCTGCCCTGGCCATGCGGTGCAATTCACCGATCTATCTGAGAGCGACACGACCTTGGCCCAGTGGTACTGGACCCTGGGCACAGGCGATAGCGCTTACCGCCAGCATCCTCGTCATTGGTACCAAGCATCGGGCGTGTACGGCGTACAACTCACCGTGGTCGACGTGTTTGGCTGTCGAGACAGCCTTTTTCGGCCAGACCTTATCACGGTGCTACGCGATGAAATCCCGGCGGCAGTGTCCCTTCGCAGGGCCAGCGTACTGAGCAAGCAGGAGGTAGCACTGAGCTATGAGGCTTACGACAACCGTTTGGCAGACTTTGGAGCCTATGTGATCTATCGGCAGCAGAATGGGGGCGACTTTGTCCCGGTGGGTCGGGTGGAGCAGTGGGAACAAACCCGCTACCTGGATCGGGTGGGTGATACGGAGGCGGCCCCGATCTGCTACAAGGTGCAGGTCGAAAACCACTGCGGCACGGTGCATAGCCTAGATACGGTAGCCGCTCATTGTACCGTGGAGACCGAGGCCCTGGCTGGTGTCGAGGAGGTGCTGGTCAATTGGCAGCCATATTGGGGCTGGCCCGTAGAGACCTACCAACTGTATCGGGTCCATGGCTACGACACCACAGATCTGGAGCTGATGGGTAATTTTTCTGCCGAAGATACCAGCTATCTCGACCTGGATATGTTCTGTTACGACACCTACGAATATCGCGTACGGGCTTTGGGTGGACGCGGACGCAGCGCCTGGTCAGATGTAGCCTCGGCTGCCCCTGCTCACCTCACGCCTGATCAGCCCAACCACGTGGTGAACGTTACGGTAGAAGATAACCGATACCTGAAGGTAGAGTGGGCCCACGCCGAGGTAGCAGACGCCGTTACCTTCGTATTGGAGCGCAAGCCTCTGCACGGGCGAGGAAACTTCCAGACGGTATACACTCAATCTGTTTCTCGCCCTGATCTCAAGTTTCAGGACGAGGCCGTGGACGTACACGCTGATGCCTACCGCTATCGGGCTTTCACCCTCGATACCTGTGGAGATTTTACCCCGCAGGGACGTAGTGGCAACAGCCTGAAGATAACCGCAGAGCAAGTCAACGGCGAGGTGGTCATCCGATGGAATCCCTACGAAGGCTGGGAGATGGGCGTCGCCTATCAGGTGCTGGAAGTGTACGATGAGGCTTCAGGGATGTACCGTGAGGTAGCAGAGCTGGACGCTGAGGCAAATGTATACACCCATCAGGAAGTGATCGATCAGCCCGAGAGCTGCTACCGCATCACGGCCTACGAAGCGCAAGGCAACGGCAGCGTGAGCCTCTCCAACGAAGCCTGCGTGGTGCCCGGCCCCCTTTGGTTCAACGCCAACGTATTTACCCCCAACGGAGATGGCATCAACGACGAATTTCGCTTTCAGGGGCGCTTCTTGTCCAGCTTCGAAATGACCATCTACAACCGCTGGGGCAAGCTGATCTTCCAGACTGATCAAATGGACCAGCCTTGGCGTGGCCTCGATCGCCATGGCAAACCCGTACCCGAAGGTGCCTATGTGTACCACGCCCGAGGCGTCAGCTATTCGGGCATCCCCATGCGGCGCGGTGGCACGGTCCTGCTGGTGCGATGAGCAAGAGTTAATAAACCCGTTCTTTTTGGGGGAGTATGTAGAATGCTCCAGGATTTCATGTACGCCCCTCCTCCTGCCCGGAGGGGGGCTTTTGCTGACAGGATGTTTGCTTGCCAGTCGATAATTGGCCAATTTATCTGCTCGTATACCTGTGGCGACTCGCGTCGCCCTCATTTTGACTTTCACCCCCTCTCCATTATGCAACCTGCAATCGCGATTCTCTGTGCCGGTGGTCCTGCCCCTGGTATCAATACCGTCATCAGCACCCTTGCTAAGGTCTTCTTGCGCGATGGCTTCCGCATCATCGGCATCCACGACGGCTACCAAAATCTCTTCAACGGCGAGGCCGAGACGGTCGACATCGACTTTTTGTACGCCGACCGTATTTTTCCGCGAGGTGGCTCTACCCTGCGCATGAGCCGTTACAAACCCAAGGACGCGGAGTTTAGCAGTGATTTTTTCATCGAAAACCACGTCAAGCTGCTCGTCACCATTGGGGGAGATGATACCGCCTCCACCGCCAATCGCCTGGCCAAGTACCTGCGCGCCAGCGACGTGAGCATCCAAAACATTCACGTGCCCAAGACCATCGACAATGATATCCCCCTGCCCGGCCGTACCCCCACGTTTGGCTTCAATTCGGCCAAAGATGAGGGTGTGCGCATCGGCAACACCATCTACGAAGACGCCCGCACCTCGGGCAACTGGTTTGTGATCTCTTCCATGGGGCGATCGGCTGGCCACCTC
>CAYVAP010000178.1:5496-8223 GCA_964449365.1 uncultured Bacteroidia bacterium | reverse complement strand
TAGCCTTAGCTAGGTGGCATACTTGCTTCAAAGTAGACGGTAAGATACCCCCTCGGTCGGAGTTTTACTAGTTGGGAGGCAGGAATGCGTAAGGAGAAGCGGTCTCCCCCCTACCCCAAAAAGCTCAACAAAATCCCCGCCGCGATGGCTGAGCCAATCACCCCGGCCACGTTGGGGGCCATGGCGTGCATCAGCAGGTGGTTGTTGGGGTCGTAGCGCAGGCCCTCGTGCTGCACCACGCGGGCGCTGTCGGGCACGGCGGATACGCCCGAGGCCCCGATCAAGGGATTGAGCTGGTCGTCGCCTTTGAGAAAGAGGTTCATGAACTTGGCGAACAACACCCCCCCCGCCGTGGCGATGATAAAGGACACCGCGCCCAGTCCAAAAATCATGATCGACTGGCTAGTGAGGAAGACGCTGGCCTGGGTCGAGGCCCCCACCGTGAGACCGAGCAGGATGGTCACGATGTCGATCATCGACTTGCGGGCCGTGTCGGCCAGGCGGTTGGTGACGGTCGATTCTTTGAGCAAATTGCCGAAGAAGAGCATGCCCAGCAGCGGCAGGGCACTGGGGGCCAGGAAGGTGGTGAGCAGCAGCCCCACGATGGGAAACATGATCTTTTCCAGTTGCGTAACCGCGCGAGGCGGCTTCATGCGGATGCGGCGCTCCTTTTGACTGGTCAACAGCCGCATGATGGGCGGCTGGATCACGGGCACCAGGGCCATGTAGCTGTAGGCCGCGATGGCGATGGGGCCGATCAGGTTTTGGGTGCCGTTGAGGCCGTTGGCCAATTTCGAGGCAAGGAAAATGGCAGTCGGGCCATCAGCCCCGCCGATGATGCCAATCGCCCCGGCTTCGGCAGGCAAAAAGCCCAGCGCAATGGCCCCCAAGAAGGTCAAAAAGATGCCCACCTGGGCCGCCGCGCCCAACAGCATCAGCCGCGGGCTGGAGATCAGGGTCGAAAAATCGGTCATGGCCCCAATGCCCAGAAAGATCAGCGGCGGGTAGATGCCCAGCTCCACCCCCTGGTAGAGGTAGTTGAGCACCGAGCCGTCTTCATACAGCCCGATTTGCAGGCCCACCCCTTCCACGAAGGGAATGTTGCCCAGGATTACCCCAAAGCCGATGGGCACCAGCAGCAGCGGCTCGTACTCGTAGCGAATGGCCAGAAAGATGAAAAACAGCCCAATCGCGATCATGATCAGGTTGCCCACCGTCGCGTTGGCGAAGCCGGTGTATTGCCAGAACGTGAGGATTCCTTCCATTTTTTTCAGTGATCAATGATCAGTAGGGACAGTGGTCAGGTTTTCAGTGATCGAGGATCAGTAGGGACAGTGGTCAGGTTTTCAGTGATCAATGATCAGTAGGGATACAGTGGTCAGGTGGTCAGTGATCAATGATCAGTAGGGACAGTGGTCAGGTTGTCAGTGATCAATGATCAGTAGGGATACAGTGGTCAGGTGGTCAGTGATCAATGATCAGTAGGGACAGTGGTCAGATGTTCACTGTTCACTGATCATTGTCCATTGTTCACTGTAACTCGATGAGCACCTGCCCTTGCAGCACATTGTCGCCAGCGGCGACCTTGATAGATTTGATGGTGCCCGCCGTCTCAGCCAGCACCCGATTTTCCATCTTCATGGCCTCCATCAGCAAGAGCAGTTGCTCCTTTTCGACCGTGTCGCCTTCTTTGACCTTCAGCTCGACGATGGTGCCAGGTAGGGGGGCCACCACGGTGGCGACCTTCTTGGACTTGAGGGGCTGATGCTGCCCAGTATGGGTCGGGGTCTTGCCGCGCACCAGCTTGGGGGTCTTGGTGGCTTTGATCTTTTGCTCCAACTGCACTTCGTAGCGGGTGCCGTTGACCTCGACCTCGGCCCGGCCGTCTTCCACCGCGTGGATCTGAACCTGATAGGCGTTGCCGTTGATTTTAAAGCTGAATTCTTTCATGGGGGGGGGGAATTCGAAATTAGAAATTCGTGATTCGGAATTGGGAGGTGATCGGGGTGATCGATGGTGATCAGAGTTGTGCGATCACATAGATCACGCTTTTGTCTCGCAACGAAGTGGTCTCTCCTCTCGCAGCGCAGCGGTCTCTCCTTTCACCGTCTTATCGGCTGATTGGTCACCCCATAGATCTTCGAGTTCCAGGGCGAATACTTGCGGGAAATTTGCTGGATGGTGAGGCGCAGGTCCTCGTCGTCGTGCTGCTCGTTGAGGTAGAGGTACAGCGCCGTGGCGATGGCGGCGTTGACCTCGCCGGTAAGCACATCGTCCTGCCGGACGGGGGCAGGCGACTCAGCTCCACGCCCTTGGGCGGCTTCCATCACGGCTTCGCCCATTTCTAGGGCCTTGGCCCGCACGCGGGTGACGCTGCCGAGGATCTTGGGCATGTTGGCAAAAATGGCGTACAGCAACAGCAGCACCAGAAAGACGATCAGGTAGCCGAGGCCAGCGATGAGGTATGGGTTCATGTGGGGGGATGGTTAGATTGTTAGAGGCGAGAGGCGAGAAGCGAGAGGCGAGATAAGGAAGTCAAGAAGTGGGTGATCGGAGGTGATCGGGGTGATCTCGGTGATCTCTCGCAGCGCAGCGGTCTCGCTTCTCGCAGCGCAGTGGTCTCAAGTCTCGCAGCGCAGCGGTCTCGCTTCTCGCAGCGCAGTGGTCTCAAGTCTCGCAGCGCAGCGGTCTCGCTTCTCGCAGCGCAGCGGTCTCGCTTCTCGCAAC
>CAYVAP010000178.1:0-5396 GCA_964449365.1 uncultured Bacteroidia bacterium | reverse complement strand
TCTCGCAGCGCAGCGGTCTCGCTTCTCGCAGCGCAGCGGTCTCGCTTCTCGCAACGCAGTGGTCTCATAGCGGCTCATTCCCATGCTTCTTTGGTGGGTTGACTAGCTTTTTGGTGGCCAGGGCCGTGAGGGCACGGATGATGCGGAAGCGCGTGTTGCGTGGCTCGATCACGTCGTCGATGTAGCCGTATTCGGCGGCTTCGTAGGGGCTGGCGAATTTATTGCGGTACTCCGCTTCTTTCTCCGCGATGAATTCCGCCTTCTGGCCCTCGTCCTTGATCTCCCCCAACTCCTTGGCGTGCAGCACCTCGATGGCCCCGCGAGGCCCCATCACGGCGATCTCGGCGCTGGGCCAGGCGTAGTTGACGTCGCCGCGCAGGTGCTTGCTGCTCATCACGTCATAGGCCCCGCCGTAGGCCTTGCGCAACACAATGGTTACTTTGGGTACAGTGGCCTCACCGTACGCATAGAGCAATTTGGCCCCGTGGATGATGATGCCCTCGTACTCCTGGGTGGAGCCTGGCAGGAAGCCCGGCACATCTACCAAGGTAACCACCGGGATGTTGAAGGCGTCGCAGAAGCGCACGAAGCGCGCCGCCTTGCGGCTGCTGTTGATGTCGAGCACCCCAGCCAGGAAGCTCGGCTGATTGGCCACCATGCCTACCGGCATGCCGTTGAAGCGGGCAAAGCCGATCACGATGTTGCGGGCGTACTGCCGCTGCACCTCCAAAAACTCCTGGTCATCCACGATGCGATAAATCACTTCTTTCACGTCGTAGGGCACGTTGGGCGAATCGGGAATGATCTGGTTCAGCTCATCATCCAGCCGGTCGATGGGGTCCTCGGTAGGCAGCAGGGGCGGATCTTCGAGGTTGTTTTGCGGTAGGTAGCTCAGTAGCTTGCGGATCATGGCCAGGCCCTCACTCTCGTCAGGCGCGACGAAGTGGCACACCCCCGACTTGGTGGCGTGGACGTTGGCCCCGCCCAATTCGCCCGCGCTGATGTCCTCACCCGTCACCGTCCGGGAGACCTTGGGTCCAGTTACGAACATATAGCTGGTTTCCTCGGTCATCAGGATGAAATCGGTCAGTGCGGGCGAATAGACCGCCCCTCCGGCACATGGGCCAAAAATGGCAGAAATCTGCGGCACCACGCCCGAGGCGTCGATGTTGCGCTGAAAAATGTCGGCGTAGCCCGCCAAGGAGCGCACCCCTTCCTGGATGCGCGCCCCACCCGAGTCGTTGATGGCGATGATGGGCGCGCCCACCTTCATGGCCTGATCCATGATCTTGACGATCTTGTTGGCGTAGCTCTTGGACAGCGAGCCCCCAAAGACGGTAAAGTCTTGGAAGAACACATAGACCGAGCGCCCGTCGATGGTGCCGTGGCCGGTGATCACCCCGTCAGAGAGGTACTTTTGCTTCTCCAGCCCAAAGTGGGCGGTGTGGTGGGTGACGAACATGTCGTACTCCTCGAAGGAGCCTTCGTCGAGCAGCATATCGATGCGCTCGCGGGCGGTGTACTTGCCCTTGGCGTGCTGCGCGGCGATGCGTTTTTCGCCTCCGCCCAGGCGCGCTTCCTGGCGCTTTTGCACCAGTTCGCGGATTTTATCGGCATTTCCCATGTGGGGGGGGGAAGTTCAGAGTGGAAAGTGGGGGAATGGGGGGAATAGGGGGAATAGGGGAAATAACGGATTTGAACTTGCAAGGAAAAAGGCTGTATGTCCCTCATACCCCGCTACGCGGGCTTCTCGCATAGCTCCGTCAGCGTCCCAAAAGTGGACTTGGGATGGAGGAAGGCAATGTTGAGGCCCTCGGCTCCGGGGCGGGGCTGTGGGTCGATGAGGCGGATGTCCTGGGCGGCGGCTTCATTGAGGGCAGACTGGATGCCGTTGACGTGCAGGGCCATATGGTGCAGGCCCTCGCCGCGCTTGGCGATAAATTTGGCGATGGTGCCTTCGGGGGAGGTAGATTCGAGCAGCTCGATCTTGGTCTGGCCGACCTGAAAAAAGGCGGTTTTGACCTGCTGGTCAGCGACTTCTTCGATATGGTAGCACGTCAGGCCGAGCACGTCCTCGTAGTAGCGAATGGCGGCTTCGAGGTCTTTGACTGCGATGCCGATGTGTTCGATGTGGGTGACATTCATTGTGGTGGCGTATTTCACTGGCGAAGAAAAGTCATTCGCGAGGGAGATCGAATGAGTTGCGTCAAGAGAAAAGGGTTTTTGGTACACAAAAGGCGGTGACCTTGATCATGGTATGATACAGCCGCAGGATATGGGTGCTGTTGGAGGGAATTCTTTTCCCGGTTAGGCCACTATTTTTGTCATTCTTCGTTTGCAACCATGTGAGTAGACCTTTGTCATTGGTGCAAATGACTGCTGAGCCAAGCCGCAGAGCCATCTTAGCATCTCCTGAAAATGACTTGGTCAGATTTTACATGCCTTATAGCAAACCATCATTACTCCAATTCGCTACTATTTTTTTTCCCTTGGTGACCGATACGATCTTCTTATGTCTCAAGGGTGATGTTTACCAATCAAACACTCAATCACACGTATGAAAAAGTTGAATTTTTTCCTGATGGCTCTAGCCCTGATGGCTGCCATCTCCGCAGGCTGTGGCAACAATGATCCCGAGCCAGATCCGGTAGAGCCTACTGGTCCTACTTTCGCACTTGAGGCTGGTACCAGCCCTACTTTGGGTACTGAATTCATCACTGGTTCAGACACTATCTTTGTTGGCGAGTCATTTGCCATCAAGCTTTCCGCCGCACAAGGTACTAGCCCTATCACCCGCATTGAAGTACGCGAGAATGGCGCTGCGATGGAAGAAGGTCGCATCGTCTTCAATGGCGACTCTGCCCAAAGCAATCCTAGTCCAGTAGCTAGTGAGACTTCTCTCGATTGGGAGATTATCATCGCTGCGGTAGGAGAGCCTAGCACCAATGACTACGAAGTGATTATCACTGATAGCGCTTCCATGACTGCTACTGTTAGCTTCTCAGTTACCACCGAGACGCCTGCTAACCAGTCTACAGTAGTGATGCAAGTGCTGAGCAACCAATCTGGTCCTGCCGGCAAAGGTGCTCTAGACGTAGATACGGGCACTGAGACGGGTGTTACGACCGGTAATTTTACCACCGCTGATATCCGCGACATGGGCATAGACTCAAACCAGCCCAATGCCACCAACTGGTTGCAGCAGATCAAAAACCTCAACGGTACGACCCTAAAAGTAGCTGCGACTGGTACTGATTTCGATCAAATCCTGTCTCTCGAAGATATTGCTCTTGGCTTTGATCGTGCCACTGACCTGGGCGATGGCCCTAGCAGTACGGTAGAGGTAGGGGACATCTTCTTCGTAAGATCGACCGAAAGCATCGTATATGCCCTCTTCGTAGCTGAAGTCAATGTGCGTCCTGGCACCCCTGGGGTAGGCAATGGCGACAACTCTGACAACTACGTATTTGACGTAAAAGGTCCCTAACGACACGTTAGATAAATGAATGATGCCCTGGCTTGCAAAGGCCAGGGCATTTTTTTTCATTGTCATATCGTTTACCAATCCCCGTCGAGATGTTCAGATACGCACCGTTACTCTTTGTCAGCCTGATCGGGCTGCTACCGGGCCTCTCCGGGCAAGCCCCCTCCGATGCGTTGCCTATCGACTCTGCCAAGGCTGTCTTTTATCAGGAGATCGACCTCACTCGCCAGTGGGCGGGTTGCACCATGCAGCGGGTGGTCGGCACCCTAGAAGACCAGATCGAGGCGGCCGATGATCCGGTGGCCGCCTGGAATGAGCACCCCGACCTGCGCCGCTGGTTTGGGCGCATCGCCGAGCCGGGCGACACCCTCGCCGTACATCGATTTGCCGACCTGATGCGGCAGATACAGACCCGCCTGGCGATCGCTACCCTGCGCCTAATTATCGACGATGATCCCAAGGGCTACTGCCGTAAGCTCAACAGCAACGCCTACACCCTCAAGAGCGCCCCTGTGCCCACCATCTACTTTTGCGACGCCTGGCTGGCGCAAAAGCAACGACAACGCAGCAGCACCTTCATCCATGAGCTGATGCACACCTTTGGCTACAGCCATCCCAAGAATACCGATTCGCCCTCGGAGGCCATCATGCTGGCACGTACCCACCCTCATCTGGCCCGTCAAAGCCCCGAAAACCTCGAAGGGCTAGTGGAACTCTGGTTTTGCTTTCGCCTGCCGAGGGAGTGAGAAATTCGGGATGGGAATTCGAGACTCGGATTCTCCCCCCCTTTCGTGCAGGATGCGTGGTGCGTCATTCTTCAAATAAAAACTCACCATCGCAGTCAAAGTGCAGCTCGCGATCGTTGCTCAGGAGCACTTCGTAGCAGTATGCTTCGTCGCGGTCGCGCTTCACGCGCCGACTCTCGGCGTCAGGATACATTTGCATCAGGTAATCCTGTGCCGCTGCGGGCAGTTGATCGGGGCTAAGTCGCTCATACTGACAGGCCAACAGGCCGAAGGAAAGCATCAGTAGCAATAGCCAGATGAAGATTTCTTTTTGCATAGCAATGTGGCGGTTGGTTCACGTTGAGTTTGATGGAGGGTATATACTAAAAGGGAGAAAAATGTTTTTGCTATTGTTAACAACAGTAATGCTATTAATCTTCCTACCACCATTCGCGCTATTTGTCAGTGATCTTTTCCTCAGCCAGTTACGTAGGTTGAGGGCATAGGGCGATTTTTTTTTGAAAGGCCTTTTTCTGAACCAATGCTTTCTCCATGCTAAAATATGTTCTCATTCTGCCCGTGCTGGGCCTGCTTTGGAGTTGCGGCCCCGCCGACTCACAGCAATCAGCCGAAGCCGACGCGCCTGCCGAGCCCCGGCCCACGGAGCTGAGCATCGAAGCCCAGCAGCAGTATCGCCAGCAAGGCAAACGCATCGCGCAAGCCACTTTCGGCGCTCTCAGCAGCCAGTTGATGCAAGCCGTCAAAGCCGGTGGCGTCCCCAAAGCCATCGAGTACTGCAATCTAGCCGCCTATCCGCTCACTGACTCCATGGCGCAGGCCATGCAAGCCCACATTCGCCGTACGGCGCTGCGCTACCGCAACCCCCAAAACGCCCCCACTGAAGCAGAGCGCCGCATTCTGACAGCCTTTCAGGCGCAAATGGAAAATGGCGAAACCCCCAAGCCCGTGGTCGAGGCCCAGGGGCCGGATTCAGTCTCCTTTTATGCCCCTATCGTGCTGATGGAGGCTTGCCTCAAGTGCCACGGCGAAGTGGGCGAGCAGATTTCTCCCGATGACTATGCCCTCATCCAGCAAAAATACCCCGAAGATCAAGCTATCGGCTTCGCTACCGGCGACCTGCGCGGCGCCTGGAGCATTACCTTTGCCAGGCAAAACTGAGGCGGAAT
>CAYVAP010000177.1:0-8230 GCA_964449365.1 uncultured Bacteroidia bacterium | reverse complement strand
GGTCAAAATTCTATGCGAATTTCGAATGGTTAATTACTTAATTCCGAAGGCACTACCTTATACCCCTGACCGTTCATACAGGTGAGGGACATAGGGAAAATACAGGTAAAGCGCCTATGCCCCCATATTGGCTTACTCAGGGGTTGCACCTGCGGGGCAACCCTACGAATTTCCAACCTTCAACCCTCAACTCGCCCCCTTTACCCCTCCTCGCTGCCTAGCGATAAGGCATAGGCGGTGGGAAAAATGCGCTTGAGGTAGCGATCTACATCGCTGACGGAAACGCGACCGTCTTTGTCCTCGTCGAGGCCGAGGTTGCGCTGGTAAGCCTGGCTGGGGCTGGCGTAGAGGGTGTAGCAATAATCTTGGTTACGGGCTTTGGGGTACAAAATACCGAGGTACAAATCAGTGAAGCTGCGATAGGGGCCGTAGCGGTCGCGCACGTTGGCCAGGTAGCGATGGACATAATCTAGTTGTTGAGTGGCGCTCATGCGAGCGAGGCGCTCGACGCTCACCCCTAGCTCAGCGGCGGTGCTGGGCATAAACTGAATCAGCCCCGTGGCGCTGCTGCCCCGACGATTGACGATGGCAGGATCGAAGCGCGACTCGGCGTAGATCACCGCCATCAGCCACTCGGGGGCAATCTCCAGGTCGGCAGATACTTCCCGCACCTTGCGCTCGAAGCCCTTGCTGTCGGCCAACAGGGGCCGAGCTTGGTCCATCAGGTACAGCGGCGCGCTAGCCTCGGGGCTGATCACTGAGCTAAGTAGCCCTGTGGTTCCTACCCCAGGATTGAACAATTGATGGGTGAGAAGATTGCTGCCCCCCACCAGCACGGCAATGAAGCTCCAGCGCCGCACCGAGCGGGGGATGCTCGGCAGATTGCGCGGTAAACTCAGCACGAAGTAGCGCCGATCACGGCGCGCAGGGGGATGAAAGTGGTTTTGGCTGCTCATGACGATCTGTTTATTGAAAATTCGGAATGGGGTATTCGTGATTCCAAGCAGGCTGGTCAGGCCTGGAAAGAGGGACCAGTCGGTAACCCTTTTCATTCCGAATCACGAATTTCGAATGCGAAGCCCTAATGGGTTCTTCCCAAGCAAGATAGCGACTGCGACACAAATTTACCAAAATAATTAGTAATTTTGCTTTATTTTTTAGCGAATTGCGCGCCCAGTTTTTGAGCAGTCGTCGGGTCAACATTTAGGGGGCTGGGGAGTTTTTAGATATGTCAGATGAGCGGCTGGGCGATAGCCTGTTTTTTTTGTAAATTGAAGAGGTAGATCAAGGCGCAATTTTCTCCACGCTAGCTCGTCTCCCTGATCGCAGGGAGCATCTCATTTACTTTACCGAACCTTACGGAGCATCATTTCCTATGATTGGATATCGTTTTTCGCAGTTTCTGGACAATCCTGAAGACCAGGATCCCTTTGAGCGGCTGCTCAAAATCTTCATGGAACTGCTCACCTACACCTCGGGCGACGTCTCGGAGGCCTTGAGCTGGATGAACCAGCTCGACCGCGAGTACGGCCTCACCGACGGGGAGTATGGCATGGGCGACTTCATCGAAGACCTCAAGCGCAACGGCTACATCGAGGAGGATCAGCCCGATGGGCAGACCTTTCAGATCACGGCCAAGTCGGAGCAGAGCATTCGGCAGCGGTCGTTGGAAGAGATTTTTGGGAAGCTCAAGCGCGGCGGCACGGGCAATCACCGCACCCCGCAGGTGGGCTATGGCGAGGAGTCGCTCAGCGAGTTGAAAGGCTTCGAATTTGGCGATCCGGTGGAGAATATCGCTTTCACCGAGTCCTTCCGCAATGCCCAGATCAACCACGGCATCGACGATTTTATGATGACCCAGGACGATCTCGCCGTGCGGGAGCGCGAGCACAAGACCACGGTGTCTACCGTGCTGATGATCGACATCTCGCACTCCATGATCCTCTATGGCGAGGACCGTATCACCCCCGCCAAGAAGGTGGCCATGGCCCTCTCGGAGCTGATCATGCGCAAGTATCCCAAGGATACCCTCGACATCATCGTCTTTGGCAATGACGCCTGGCAGATCAATGTCAAGGATTTACCCTACTTGCAAGTGGGCCCTTATCACACCAACACGGTGGCGGGGTTGGAACTGGCCATGGACATCCTGCGCCGACGCAAGACCGGCAACAAGCAGATCTTCATGATCACCGATGGCAAGCCTACCTGCATCCGCGAGGGGGCACGCTACTACAAAAATAGCTTTGGGCTGGATCGCAAGATCCTGAACAAGACCCTCAACCTGAGCGCACAGTGTCGCCGCCTCAAAATCCCTATCACCACCTTCATGATCGCCCGCGACAACTGGCTGGTGGAGTTCGTGCGGGAATTTACCGAGGTAAACCAGGGCCGGGCTTTCTATTCCAGCCTGCAAGGCTTAGGCGAGTACGTCTTCGAAGACTTCATCAAGAATCGCAAGAAGCGGGTGCGCTAAGCGAATACCAAAAAAGCCGCCCCGGCATAGGCCAAGGGGCGGCTATTTTTTTCGCTACCGACGCTCCCTAAAAGAGCTTTTCGATGATATCATCTGTGCTGATGCCTTCTGCCTCAGCAGAAAAGCTAGTTACCACCCGGTGGCGCAGCACGGATTTGGCCATTTCGTTGACTTCTTCGATATCAGGCGAATACTTTCCTTTGAGTAGGGCTTTGGCCTTGGCCGCCAAAATCAAGTACTGGGAGGCCCGAGGGCCAGCCCCCCACGTGATCAGCTCCTTGATCTCAGCCGAGGCATGTGGGGTGTTGATCCGGGTCTTGTTGACCAGGTTGACCGCATAGCTGATGACGTTGTCGGGCACAGGTACTTGGCGCACCAGATCCTGGAAATAGATGATGGCTTCGCGCGAAAGCACCGTGTTGACCTCCGTTTTGACGTTACTGGAGGTTCGCTTGACGATCTCGGTTTCTTCTTCGATGGAAGTGTAACCCAGCTGAATGTTGAACATGAAGCGGTCGAGCTGAGCTTCTGGCAGGGGGTAGGTGCCCTCTTGCTCGATGGGGTTTTGGGTAGCCAAAACGAAGAAGGGAGGCTCGAGCTTGTTCACTTGCCCGGCCACGGTCACCCGCTTTTCCTGCATCGCCTCCAAGAGGGCGGCCTGCGTTTTGGGCGGGGTTCGGTTGATCTCGTCGGCCAGCACGATGTTGGCGAAAATAGGCCCCTTGATAAATTTGAAATACTTGTGATTGGTCTCTTCGTCGATTTCCAGGATCTCGGTCCCCACGATATCGGAGGGCATGAGGTCGGGGGTAAACTGGATGCGGCTGAACTTGAGATCCAGGGCCTCAGCCACCGTGCTGATCAGGAGGGTCTTGGCTAAGCCGGGCACACCGACCATGAGGGTGTGGCCCTTGCAAAAAAGCGCGATGAGCAGCTTTTCGACTACTTCTTCTTGCCCAATGATGACCTTTCCGATTTCCTGTTTGAGTGCTTGGTATTTTTGAGCCAGCGCATCGGCGGCTTCTACTTCAGATTTAAACTCCTGCATCGAGGTAGGGTTGGCAAATTAGCGGTGCCAGCAAGGCGCTTGCTAGCGAGGGGTCGAGGCTTCGACCCAGCTTTGTAGCGCGTTCTGACACTCCGTAGGTTTGATGTCAATATAGATATTTTTCCGGGCCGATTCCAACCAGCGTTCAAACTTTTCGGCTTGCTTGGCTTGCAAAGCAGCGTCTCGGATCTTTTGGTAATCATCCTGGAGGTTGGGATCGTGCGGCGGGATCTTCTTTTTGAGGTAGATGATGTGAAAGGCTTTGGACCCATCGGGCTGCCGTAGCTCCATGGGGTCTGAAATTTCACCTTCTTTCATCTCATCGATTTTGAAGTACAGCTCAGCGTCGAGGGCATCCATGGGGATACGGGTCTCGCCTGTCTGCTGGTTGGTAATACACCCTCCGCAGTGGCTGGTGCGCTGATCTTGCGAAAAGCGGATGGCGGCCTGCTCGAAGGTAAGCGAGTCCTGGTCGATCAACTTTTTGATCTGGCGCAGCGAATCCATGGCGATAGAGTCGCCATTGGTGCTGGGACTGAGGCGCATCAAAACGTGGCTAGCGTGTAACATTTCGCCACGACGCTCGTGCAGCTTGATGATGTGCATCCCAAATTCTGATCGAAAGGGCTCTGAGACGTCGCCTTCCCGCATCTGGTAGGCAATCTCTTCGAAGGCTGGCACCATTTGGCCCCGCCCAAACCAGCCGAGGTCGCCACGACGCTGTTTGCCTCCTGGCTCCTGGGTGTGGTTAGCGGCCAGTTTTCCAAAGTCTTGCCCATTGAGGGCTTGGCTACGCAACTCCCGCAGTTTTGCCTTGGCTGCTGTGATGCTCTCCTCACTCATGGGCGGCTTGATCACGATGTGATTGACCTGCACCTCGGCAGGCAGCAGGCCCACGCTGTCTTTGTCCAGAGAGCGGAAAAAGCGCTTTACCTCCTTGGGGGTGATATCGGCTTCGTTGAGAATCTGCTGACGCATCTGATTGACCAGTAGCTCGTCGCGGATCTCTTCTTTGATATCGGCCCGAAATTGCGGGATGGTCTTGCCGTAGATATCTTCGAATTCGGCCTCGTCGATTTGCTTTAGCACCGACTGCATCCGGCCATCTAGCTCGGCCTCTACCTGGATATCAGAGATCACCAAGCTATCCTGACGCGCCTTATCCAGCATCAGTTTGGAGATGATGAGATTTTCCAGCACTCGGCATTTGAGCGAGCCATCATCTTTTTCTCCGTTGATTTTGAGGTAGTTGAATTGATTGTCTACGTCAGACTGCAAGATCACCTCGTCGCCAAAGATGGCTACGATGCGGTCGAGGGTCTGGGCGGGAAGGATGCCAGCGCCTAGCAGGGCGATGAGCAGCCAGCCGATCCATAGGTGTCGAGTCATAGGTTTGGTCTTGTCTTCGCTCAATAGGTTTGCACCTTATTGGCAGCTTGGGCCTGTTTTACCAGGCCGTTGATCTGCTTGTTGATCAACTCTTCCTTGCGTTGATTACGCAGAACTTGCACGATGCGTTCGCGGCACATAGAGAGGGGAAGTTGATCACCAGGCTCGATCACGGCCAGGAGCCGAAAAAAGTCATACTGCATGGTGCCATCTTCGTCGTGCGCGTAGGTGTATGGAGTGCCGATGGAGGCTTTTTTGATGTCTCCGTAATAGTAGCCATCAGAGACGCGCTCGATTTCGCTTTCGCTAACGTAGCTGCTGTCGAGTTTGTACTCGGTGGCATTCTCCCGGCTCCACTCGATGAGTTCTTGAACTTTCTCCTCGTCTTCGCTGCGAATTAAGTTGACCACCTTGTACTGCCCGGCCAGTGGGGTCTTGAGGTAAAAGTACTGATAGTGAGTAGCCCGGCTCTGAAATTTGGCCAGGTTGTCTTCGTAGTATGCTCTGACCTCTGCCTCGGAAATGGCTAGCTTTTCGGGGTTGGTCTTCAGCAGATGAGAGGCATATTCGTGCTCGATCACTGATCGCTCGTAGGCGCGCATAAGGTAGGCCACCCGCTCGTCGAGGTTGTTGATGGCCTGATTGGCGGCTTCTTTGACCACCTGCCCCCGCACCCACTCATCGATGTACTGCTGGGTCAGTCTACTGCTATCGTCGACAGAGAGACTATCGGGCAAGAAGTAGGCGACTTCTTGTTCGTATAGTACCTGATCGCCATAGGCCGCGAGGGCCCTTCCTTGATCGGGCAATGATTCACGACTACATCCACTGCTGATCATACTCAGCAAGCAGAGGTAGTAGATGAGGCAAAGGTTGCATGGTGCTTTACTGGAAAAGCTGATCGAAAGCTTCATCATTGGTTTCTACAGGATACTGCTCGGCCAACTCTTCCAGCCAAGTGGCTTCCAGATAATCCTGGTACTTGGTGATGGCTTCGGATTTGGCCTTATCAAAGGGCTTGATGCCGGCGGGATAGGTCTCTTCGATCACCATGATACGGAAGAAGTTGTCTTCCTCCATGACCTCGGAGCGAGTGCCCACAGGCTGATCGAAGAAGGTGGCACTGAGGTCGCCTTTGCCTTTTTCGTAGGTTTGGTTGGTAATACGCAGGGTCAAAGTAGACTTTTGGTTGACCAACGAGTCGATGATCTCGGGGCTTTTCCCCTCCTTCAGGTAGGTCTCGACTTGCTCGATCACGGCACGGTCCGAGGCGCGGTACTCGCGCACGTCGATCATCTGATCGGCTTCGAATAGCGACTGATTCTCTTCGTAAAATTTCTGCAAGCCCAGGGTATCTTCCACGGCTTTTTTCCAGACTTTCTGCTCCATCAGAGTAAAGAGCAGGATGCCATCCCGGTATTCTTGCAGCAGGTTGCGAAACTCGGGGTTCTTCTTGGGAAGTTGGGCCTCTTCGTAGGCCAGCAGCTCTTGCTCCACGAACTGATCGCGCACCTGCTCAGCGGCACTTTCTATCGAGGCGCGCGGGAAGCGCAGGCGACGGCTCTGGTAAAAGCGGTACAGGTCTGCCAGGGTAGCCGTGAAGTCCTCATCATTGAGCGAAAAGAGTGTCTTGGCTCCCATAGCTTGCTGGTTGCTATCGGGCTTCCAAGTGCCCTGTACGAAGGTGTTGGGCAAGGTCGCGACCCAGGTATCGAAGGTTTCTTCCTCCATCTTGAAGTCATTCTCCGTCTTGATGCGGCGCATCAGGGCTTCGCGGCTCAGTTGAGAGCGACTGTCGCGGCTGATGCGTTGCTTGAGCTCTGGCTCGGCCTCTTCGAAAGAGTCGAGGCTGTCGACCTCCGTTACCTTGAGGATGTGCCAGCCAAAGCGGGTCTGAAAGGGCCCAGAGTATTCGCCTTCGCTCAGCTTCAGTTTGTAGTCCTCCATGATCGGCAGCAGGCGGCCCGTACCCAGATCACCGCCTCGGTTGGCCGAGCTGGGGTCGTCTGAGTATTGTTTTACGAGTTCGGCAAAATCTGCGCCAGCCCCTAGTTTCTGATGCAACTCCTTGATTTTCTGCTCCGCTTCTTCCTCGCTCTTGGCGGTGTAGCGCTCTCCGGTACGAATGATGATGTGGGCCGCGCGCTTCTCTCCGGCATTGGAGATGCGATCGTTGACCTTGATCAAGTGGTAGCCATATTGGGTGCGCACCGGCGCAGAAACCTCGCCCACCGCGGTGGCATACGCCGCCGACTCGAAGGGATATACCATGGTAAAGACCGAAAAGTATCCCAGGTCTCCTGCGTTCTCCTGGGCCGGAGGATCGTCGCTGTGGCGCTTGGCCATCTCGCTGAAGGAAACGTCCTGATTGACGATCGAGTCGCGCAGGCTCATCACGCGCTGGTAAGCCGCGAGGGTGTCGGCAGGGGCCGCCTCGGGGCCTACCGAGATGAGCAGATGGCTGGCGTTGATCAGACTTTGCGAGCGATCATAGGCTTCGCGCACCAGGCGATCTTCGACCTCCTTGGCCGAGAGGTAGGGCTGAGCCAGTTGCTTGCGGTAGGTAGCAAACTCTTGCTTGAAGGCCGCCGTGGTATCCAAGCCCACCGCCTCAGCGGCAAACACCTTGCGCTTGAAATTGATGTACAAATCGAGGTACTCGCGATATTGATCCGAGGAGTGCTGGGCAGCCTCGGCCAGACCGCCGTTGTTTTTGGCGTATACTCGCTCAAACTCTGCCTGAGAGACAGTCTCTCCGTTTTCGAACGCTAGGAGCACCGGGCCCTCCGCCTGGGCAGTAGCCGTTGACTGGGTGGCCTCTTGGCTCGATTTACAGGCGATCATCAGGACCATAGCCAGGGCAATGGTAATCACACGAATGACGCTGATCTTCATTTGGATTCAGTTTTGAGAGCAGTTGGGGGAACTCGAAATGGTGTAGATACAGGATTGCAACCAGATGGCCTGATCTACCGCCCGAGCTCGGCAGGTAAGGATCATCTCCCTTCCGTAGGGAAAAAAGATCAGGCCATTTTTCGAAGGGACAAAGTTAGCAATCTGCGGCAATTAAGGAAATGGCAGAGATTTTCAGCTAAAGCTAAGGAACGCGGACGAAATAGATAGGTATGATTGAGCAGAGATTTTTGGTGAAGACAAGGAAGGAAAAGCCAGCATAGCGGGCTATGCGAGGCTTTTTCTCCACGCGAAGTGGGGGTAAGGGGCCCCAACTGTCGCGGAAGATTCGCCGACAAGAGCAACCAAGCATGTAGCGTTATTTTGGTCGCGTTCCTAAGGCAAAACAAAGTGGGCTTTTCGCT
>CAYVAP010000176.1:0-8243 GCA_964449365.1 uncultured Bacteroidia bacterium | reverse complement strand
GTCGCTCAGATGTATCAGATCCAGCTTGAATAGCTAAATTGAGAATTGCTGCTTTGCGGCAGATTTCTTATCTTGACCATCAAAGACCACTACTACGCTTATGCGGCTCTCCTTTTGGCTTCTGCTCGGGCTACTGCTTGGGCTCCCGATCCCGCTGGTTGCGCAATTTGTCACCAATAACTCGGCGTCGAACCTGGGCGGCGATTGCTATCGCCTGACGAGTACTGTGCCCGGTTTCCAGACGGGCTCGGTGTGGTACCTCAACAAGGTCAACATCGAAGATGGCTTCGATCTGTACTTCGACGTATTTTTGGGATGCAATGATGGCGGGGCAGATGGCATTGCCTTCGTGCTACAACCGATCAGCACCAGTGTGGGAACGGCGGGTGAGGGGCTGGGTTACAAAGGGGTAAACCCTTCGCTGGCCATCGAGATCGATACCTGGCAAAATACCAACCGCAACGATCCGGCCTTTGACCACCTTTCTTTGCAAAGCAATGGCGTAGTAGATCATGGCACCCCCGAGAACCTGGCGGGACCCGTATCGGCCCTGCCCGGCGGAGCCAACATCGAGGATTGTCAGGCGCATAGCATGCGGGTCTTCTACCGGGCCGAGGTGCAGCTCTTGCAAGTGTACATGGATTGCTCGCTGCGACTGAGCTACAGCGGCGACATCGTCAACCAGATCTTCGGCGGCGATCCCGAGGTGTTTTGGGGCTTCACCGGGGCCACAGGGGGCTTTGTGAATGAGCAGCGTTTTTGCTTGGACTATATTTCCTTTACCGAAGACCTACCAGACACCGCCATCTGCCTAGGCGAATCGGTGCAACTTTTCGCAGGCTCGGGCGATAGCTTTCTCTGGACGCCTGGCACCGGATTGGACGACCCAACCATCGCCTCTCCTACTGCGACGCCGAGTAGCACCACGACTTATGTCGCCCAGATCACGGATGTCTGTGGCCAAGTGCGCACCGATACGGTTACCATCAGCGTTACGGACACCTTGCCACCTTTTCCACCTGAGAGCTACATCCTCTGCAACAACGGGGTTTTGCCGCTGGATGCCAGCATTCCTTTCGGCAAGGTGTATACCTGGAGCGATGGTTTCCAAGGGGCCATTCGCCCCATCACCCAGCCGGGCAGCTATCAGGTGAGTATTCAGTACCCATGCGGCGCCCTTAGGAGAACCTTCACGGTAAATTCGCCGATCCCCCTGAGCATCAGTACCGACGAGGCGAGCTGTCATGGCGCTGCGGATGGCACGGCGACAGTGACCACCACAGGAAATGCGCCGTATAGCTACCGGTGGTTTGGTCCGCTGGGCAACCTGATTCGCAACACTAGCAGCACCAACAGCCCTCAAGATCAGGCCAATAACCTGGCGGCCGGCAGCTATCTGGTGGCTATCGCCAATGCCGACGGCTGCCTCGATACGCTGAGTTTTGCTATACAAGAGCCGCCGCCGTTTAGCCTGTCTTCTTCCTCCGTAACCGATGTCGCATGCGGTGGACAGGCGACCGGGGTGGTATCGCTGCAAGCCAACGGCGGTACGCCTCCCTACCAATATCGCCGAGGAGGCGGTCCTTTGCAGAGCAATAACACCTTTACCAATCTGGCGGCGGGTAGCTATGTCTTTACGGTGGTAGATGCGAATGGCTGCGAGACCACCACCCAGGTTACCGTTACTGAGAATGCCCCACTGCTGATTCAGGTCGACTCGACCACCGATATCCTCTGTGCCAGCGATAGCACTGGGATCATCGAAACCAGTGCTTCGGGTGGCATTCCGGGCTATCAATTCACCGTCAGTGGCTTCCCCTCCCTTCCCGCCAACGCCGGGGGCGACTTCTCGGGCCTGGCCGCAGGCAGCTATTTTATCGTGGTAACCGACTGGCTGGGCTGCCAGGATTCGATGGCGGTTACCCTGAGTGAACCTGCCCCTTTGAGCGCGCCGGTGATCAGTCAAGCCAACGTCGACTGCGCGGGCAACAGCACCGGCCGCTTCACAGTGGCTGGCAACGGCGGAGTGGCCCCGTATCAGTATGCCTTCGCAGGGGGCCCTCTAGACAATGACAGCAGTTGGAGCGGTCTGGCTGCCGGAACCTACGACCTGCTGGTGCAAGATGCCAATGGTTGCCAAACGCCCTCTACGGTGAGCCTCACCGAGCCATTGCCCCTACAAGCTCAGGTGGACAGCCTGCACATGGTGGACTGCTACGGCAACGCCACAGGGGTGGCCTTTCTCGGGGCGAATGGCGGATCTGCGCCCTTCGACTACACTTTGGTGGGCAGCAGTTTCGACAGCCTGCCAGTCATCGACAGCCTCAGCGCGGGCAGTTACCTCTTTGTGGTGCGCGACGATAGCAGTTGCCTCGATACGATCGGGGCCAGCATCACTGAGCCCGATAGCCTGGCCGCAGCCGTTACCAACCGGGTAGACGTGGATTGCCTGGGCAACAACACCGGGGAGCTGAGCGTCGCGGGCAGCGGCGGTACCATGCCCTACGAATACGCCATCAACAATGGGCCCTTTGGAAATTCGCCCAATTTCGACTCCCTGTTCGCCAATTTCTTCACCCTTTATGTGCGTGATGCTAATGGCTGCCTCGCCTCGGTGGATACCCTCATCGCCACGCCCACGGGCCTCTCGGCGGGGATCGTGGCGCAAATCGACGTGGCCTGCCACGGCGATAGCACCGGATCGTTGCTGCTAGATGCCCAGGGCGGCACCGGGCCGTATCGCTACACCTATGACCTGAGCACCTTCACCAGCAATCCATTTTTCGACAGCCTGTACGCTCACACCGATACCATCACCCTTTTTGATGCCAATGATTGCATCGTGCCCATCCCTTACTCCATCACGCAGCCCGATCCGCTCAGCGCTAGCATAGCCGAGCAGGCGGATGTCGCCTGCCACGGCGACAGCAGCGGGTTTGTGCGCTTGTCGGTGGGGGGAGGCGTTGCGCCCTATCAGTTCGTGCTAGATGGCAGTGCAATCTTCACTGATACCCTGGTCGACGGATTGACGGCAGGCCCACATGTGATCACCGTGATCGATGATAGTGCCTGTACCTTCGAGGTGAATGTTGCCATCAGCGAGCCGCAGCCCTTGAGTGCGCAAGTAGTAGAGCAGAAAAATATCGATTGCTTTGGCCGCAGCAACAGCGCAGTCGCCCTGCAGGCCAATGGCGGTGTGCCCAGCTATCAGTTTGCGCTGGATACCGCGGCTTTCGATACCCTCTCTCGCTTCGATAGCCTGCCTGCGGGCCCTTATCTGATCACCGTGCAGGACGATAGCGCCTGTACTTTCACCCTGCCGGTGCAGATCACCCAGCCCGATAGCTTGACCCTGGATACCGTGCAGACGGTCGACATCGCCTGCTTTGGCGATAGCACGGGCGAAATTGCCTTGCTCGCTCAGGGGGGGGTACGTCCATACGAGTTTGTGCGCGATAGTGGGGCCACGCAAGGGGATTCTCTTTTTGCCAATCTGCCTTCTGGGACCTATCAGCTTACGGTGCGCGACGACAGCGCCTGCACGGCCACCCTCAGTGTCTCGCTAAGCGAGCCACCGCCATTGAGATTGACCTTGACCGAACAAACAGATGTCGACTGCTACGGCAATGACAATGGTCGACTGGCGGTATCTGCAAGCGGCGGGCGTCTTGCGTATTCGTTCCAATTGAACCAAGATACCCCCAGCTCAGATTCAGTCTTTGTCGACCTCTCGCCTGGCTCGTACCGCATCGAGTTGAGCGACGCCAACGGTTGTACTGATGCGCTCGATAGTTTATCTATCACCGAGCCGGACAGCCTGAGGCTAGCCATACAGGGCACAGATGTGCGCTGCCATGGTGGCAGTGATGGATTGGCCGAAGCCATCTTGAACGGCGGTACGCAGCCTTATGCGGTGAATTGGAACAGCAATCCGCCCCAAACGGGGTTATCGGCCACTGGGTTGCCAATAGGTACCTACCGGGCTGAAGTGCTGGATGCCAACGGCTGCCCAGTGAGTGGCAGCGTCGTCATCGAGCAGCCAACCCCTTTGGAAATCAGCCTGCTGGAGCAGACCGATGCTTTTTGTGATTGGGACAACGGAGCAGCCATGGTTGCTGCACAGGGGGGACTCGGGGCCTACACGTTTGCCTGGTCGGGCGTACCGGGGCTGAGCGATTCGGTGGCCACCAGCCTGTTTGAGGGCGAATACGTGGTAAGGGTCTTCGACGGCAATGGTTGTACGGACAGCCTCACGCTGAACATTGGCAATACACCGCCTCCTACGGCGGCCTTCACGACCCTTCCTCCTACCGAAGATGGCATCTTGTTGTCGCAGGCCGATTTGCAATTCATCAACGAATCGGCAGGAGCGGTGGCCTACGAATGGGACTTTGGCGATGACAGCCCGATCAGCCAACTGACCTCGCCGCAGCATCGCTATGAGGCAGCAGGGACCTACACGGTGCTTTTGACTGCTTACAATGACTTTTTCCTCTGCCCCACCACCGCCGAGTTGACCTTTGAGATTCGCTTCGATGGGGCCGTATACGCCGGAAATGCCTTTACCCCCAACGGGGATGGTATCAACGACGTCTTTCCCATTCTTCACGCGGGAGTGGTCTCGGGCTCATGGGCGGTGTACAGTCGCTGGGGCCGGGAGATCCGACGCTTCGCGTCGATCGAGGATAGTTGGGACGGGCGCATGCAAGATGGCCGCCCGGCACCGGAGGGGGCGTATGTATTCGTGGTAAAAGCGCGCCTCAACTCGGGGGCAGAAGTGGAGCAGAGTGGCAGCATTACTTTGATTCGATGAGGAGGAGATGGTTTCGCCAGAGATCGGTGCTGGTTTCGCCGCAGTTTTCCGATCCTTTCCCTTGGTTTACCTAGGGATTAGGGCCGAATCATGATTTGGACCCTCAGGTCGTTTTCATGCTGCGCGAAACTTCTTATTTTTATTAAAACGCTGACTAAGGCAGCAGCTTGCCTTTGGGGTTTTGAGGTTTTGGGGACGTACAGTCGCCTCCTCTCAATCTCTCGACCTCTCAATCTTCACGCGAAGAAGGCCAACTTATTTTTTGAGCGTTACAGCTCTTCTGCTCGTAGGTAAGAAGGCGTTATACTACTTGGCGTAGAGTTGTAAGACACTATCACTTATTGATAACAAGGCTATTCAATAAATCAACAACTCTACCATTCAACCACTTTGAAGTATAGCTGCCTTATCTCGACCGGTTGCTTTTGTTCTTTACTCCCTACCAATTGTATTTTCCACAACATCTCTAAACGTAACTACTACTATGAAACAGTTTCTTACTTTAATTAGCCTCATTTTTTTGGCTAACGCGGCATTCGGCCAGTTTGCGGTTACTTTCCGGGTAGCCATGACCGCTGACACCATCACTCCTAACATCACGGATGGAATCCACATCGCCGGTAATTTCCAGGACGAAGCTGGTTTTCCCGGCGAGTGGGACCCTTCCACGGCTCAGATGACAGATGATAATGCTGATGGCATCTATGAGCTCGCAGCTACCCTACCCGCTGGTGAGTACGAGTACAAGTTCGTCAACGGCAATGCTTGGGGATTGGATGAGGTAAATGTCTCTGAAGAGTGTGGCATTGATGGTGGTTCTGGTAGCCTCAATCGCGTGGTGACTGTATCGAGCGATACGGTTTTGCCTGCTTACTTTTTCAATAGCTGTGAGATCAGTGCGACCACCGGTATCCGTGCTGCTGCTCTTGAGGTTAATTTTCGGGTAGCTCCCAACCCTTTCAGCGAGCAGGCGGTGATCTCTTTTGCCAATCCTCGCCACGAGCAGTTTGAGGTAGCGATCGTTAACCTGACTGGTCAAGTCATGCGTCGCTACTCTGGGGTGAGCGGTTCTGAGTTGATCGTAGAGAGAGGTGACCTGGCTCAAGGCATTTATCTGGCTACCTTCACCAATGAAGCTGGTCAGCGCGCGGCTACTCGCCTGATGATCAACTAGTGAATGGAAGACTGCGCAGCCGTCGCTGCTCTATCCTACCGGGCACCTCTCTGGTGAGAGTGGCCCGGTATTTTTTTGCGGACGTTTGTCCTTTGAGCCTGATTTTTTGCGGAAAAAATCTTATTTTCCTGCTACAAAATTTGATCATGTCTGTCCAATCCGCTGTCGAACAACGTCCCCGCTTCAAACTCTTGGTTCCCTGGGACCAAGAAGAGCTGAAAGAGCGACTCAATGCTGCCATAAAGCGTCCGGGCGCACCCGTGGTGGGGCATCCGGTGGGGCATCATTTTTTTCTTAAGATCCCCCCCGAGCAGCGTCATTTCTGGACTCCACAGCTCGACCTCGAAATGGAAGACCACGTCGAAGGCGGAACCCTGTTACGTGGCCTGGTGGGGCCTAGCCCGGCGGTATGGACCAAGTTTGTCTTCCTGTATGCCTTTTCGGGCTTCGTGTGTTTGTTTGGCTTGATCACGGGGGTGCCACAGTGGATGCTCGATAAAACCCCCGTGGGCCTTTGGGTCATGGCCATCGGCATCGCTATGGTCGCGGCCGTTTACCTCATCGCTCAGGGGGGCAAACGGCTAGGGGCTATGCAGACGGCAGTGCTCCGTGGCTTCTTGCTCGGCGTGGTCGAGGAGGTGGCTGAAGTCATCGATGGAGAAATCATGGCCCCCAATCCGAGTCAGGGATGAGTGCCCTGCCCGAAGCCCATCAAAGCTGAAAGGCCCCACTTTCCGGTGGGTACTCCCCATCGGGGCTACTTAGTAACAGTCAAAAAATAAACTCCCTTTTTCCATTTTAGGTAAAGAAATACAACTCCTTGTTTATCAACTTTTTGCTCTGCGCCTCTGCGTGAAACAAAAAAGGGAAGTTATTCTTTGAGCCTCACTTGGGAATAATGCGAGCTTTTGCAGTATATTCCAAACTTAGTAAAAGTCTAATCGGTATACATGAGAAGTTGTCTGTGTGCCAATTATCCCTTTGGTATGGTTATTACCATTTCTGATACAAATTATGCTGCTGCATTTGATCGCATTGCCCAGAGACATAGATATGAACATGAAGAGACTTGTAACGAGGCGATTCTAAGGTCCAGCTCTGAGTCCGGTCAGCTAGAAATTCATGGCCTGAGTATGACGCCAGATCTGAGCATGCTTTGGCTGGAAGCCAACTTGCGAGAACCCATTCGCATAGAGTGGCCCCGTCCTCAGCCTGACGCCATCCGCTTTTGGTATTGCGATACCGATCAGGGCATTCACCATTTCGAGCAGGCCGACCAATCCCCCACTCACTTATCTCCCTTAGGGTCAGGGCTTTCTCTCTGCAGCCAGCATCAAAGCGAGAGCATTGAGCTTATGGCCGCCCAACCGTCCCATTTGGTCATGGTAGCGTGCAGCCGTCAGCAGTACCTCGATCAAATCTCCTGCGAAACCGATGAATTTCCCGACGAGTTTCTCACAGCCATCAATCAGATGCCAGACCATGAGTCGTCCTTTTTTCAGGGACAGTATCTTGTGCGGTTGATCAACCTCGTGCAGGAGATCTTTCACAACGATTACCAGGATATGGCTCGCACCGCCTACCTGGAGGCCAAGGCTACTGAGTTCATATCCAACCATTTGCACTATTTTCGCCTAGAGCACGATGGAGGAGCCGAGGGGCTTTCCGACTATGATCAGCAGCAGATCAACGAGGCTGCTCTGATTCTCCTAAAGGATTTGGCCGATCCGCCTCGCATTCCTGAGCTGGCGCGTGAAGTGGGCATCAATGCGTCGAAGTTGAAGCAGGGCTTCAAGGATATTTTCGGGCAGACCATCGGTCGCTACTTGCGCGAACAACGCATGAAGCGAGCCTATCAGTTGCTGGAAACGGAGGCAAATAGCGTCTCTGCGGCCGCCCAAGCCGTCGGGTACACACATGCAGGCCACTTTGCCCGTCGTTTCAAAGAGCAATACGGCTTTTTTCCTAATGAGCTCATCTCCCGCCGCTTACCATCTCCTATCTCGCCTGATGCATCCGACCCATCGCTTTGATCCATCGCTTTGGCTTCACTTATGGTTTTGGCTTTTGTTGCTCGCTGGTAGCCTCTCGGCTTGCCGGGTTGATCGCTATGCCGTCGAACGGGAAGCTCCGCGCCCGGTAATCGATGGGCAGCGCAACGATTGGAAGCAGGTTAGCTTGCAATCTCATGCACGCGCCCCCCTCAGGTATGCCCTGCGCCAGGACACTGAGGGGCTGTATCTGGTTTTGCTGATC
>CAYVAP010000175.1:0-8272 GCA_964449365.1 uncultured Bacteroidia bacterium | reverse complement strand
ATGATAAGCACCTGAAAGCCGTCTTGTTAATCTTGTCCAATCTTGTCCAAAAACGAGCGCGCCAAAAGCTCATGTCCAGTAGTATGGGCCATGGTCTCATCCATCGGCATGGCTGCGCGCTCAGGTTTCCGCCTCTGCATAGGAGGCTTATTTGCTGCCTCTAACCACCGCTTATATGAATCAGTACATGGTCGAAATCACCCTGCCAGAGCGGTTTACCCGGGAGTTCGTTCGCTTGATTCCCGACCAGCGTGCGCAGGTCAACCGTCTCTTCGAAGAAGGTAGTATCCGTAGCTACTCGCTTTCGCTGGACCGAGCTCAACTTTGGGCCGTCATGATCGCACCCTCGGTGCAGGACATCGAGGAGATTTTGGGCACCTTTCCCATCATGCCCTACTGCTCCTTCAGCATCCACGAGCTGATGTTTCACGACATGGCTACCCAGGAGCTGCCACGTATTTCGCTCAATTGAGCCTCAGGCCCAGGCCAGATGTTTCAGGCGCGGTGCCAGCGGGCGGGTCCAGTGTTGCTCGATCAAGGCCAAATCGTCGGCTTGGTAGTCGTAGGCAGTACGCAGGCGTTGGTTGGCCGCCAGAAAGGCGCTCATTTTCTCGCTTACATGCTCAAAACCTGGCAGCTTCAGCGCGGTGTAGACCCGCTCCAACTGCCCCATCGGGTCCTGCTGCACAGCGTCGTAGCTCAGTTCCACCAGGTTTTCGGAGGCCAGCAGTTGGCGATCATTCAGGTATTTGTCCATCATCCGGCGATATACCCGCAAGACGATGCTTCGCACCTCTGACTCTGGGATACGCTGCAGCGCAAAGCGATCCAGCACGACTCGCCAGAGGTTGAGGTTGGAGTAAAACACATCCTGGGGATTGCGATGCAGGTAAATGAATTTTGCCTGGGGAAACATGCGTTGCAATTCGCCCACCCTTGCAGTATTCACTGGGCTTTTGATCACCAAAGGACGATCTTGCCCATGGCGGGCGGCCATTTTGCGAATCAGGTGGGCATAAGATTTTCGCCAGAAAGAAAGCTCCTGCGGGCTGATGGTGTCAAAAAAAAGGTACTTATCGAAATAGTAGTTGGCACGGCGGGGAAAGAGATGACCGAGGTGAGGATTGTGCGAAAAATGCTGAATCAAATGGGCGACATCCAATTCGCCGGGCAGTTCCAGGTCAGCGGCTTGACGGTGGATGGCATTTTGGGTTCCCAGCCGATGTAGCAGCCGATTGACTGCGCCCTTGAGCAGCCTCTCCGAACTCAGAAAGATATCTGGGTTCATGGCTTCGAAGTAGTTGAGATAGCCCAGCCGAGTATCTTGGCTGAGCAACCGATAGAAAAACGTCGTGCCACTGCGCCAATGCCCCAGCAGGAAAATGGGAGCCTGAGGCAGCGGTGTGCGAGCGACTTGCTCCGCAGCGCTCAGGGATTCATACCAGCGAAAAGGCTTGGCCAGCAGAGCCCGTAAGTAGGCGATAGAGACTTGGGAGTACTTGTCGGAGTCGATGGGACCATTTTGAGAAATCAGGCGAGTGATAGACGATACCTGGCTCATTACTAGGGTGGGTTGTTACGATATAGACCATCAGTCAAGCATCTTTACTGATTCCTCCCCTCTTTGCCATGCTCGACCAAACATGGTTTACAAACGGCAAGACCCATTTCTTGTTGGCAATAATTGTAAATTTCAATCTCAATTTCTGCCCAAAAACCCGTAAAAGTAAGCTATTTGCTACAAAAGATAGGCAAAATTCAAAATTATTCGTCTTTTTTTCTCACCGATATGAACCGAGCATGAAGGGTTCGGCACAGACCAGCCCCTCAGGCAATAGGGGGCATAGGGATCGAGAAGGAGCGCCTCATCATAAAGCCCTCGCCAAGTCATATGGCGAAGGCTTGCTTTAGGCGGAAGCTCAGCCAGCGGCAAATGCCCCGGCAGAGCAATATCTCAAGTACATCAGCTCTTCTTTCCCTTTTTCACGGGCTCAGGCTCGGCCACCTTTTGGCGCGAGATCAGGTCTAGCGAAATAGGCGAGGCCACAAAAATGGACGAGTAGGTACCCACCAGGATACCGATCATGATCGCAAACACAAAACCACGGATCACATCGCCACCAAAGGTGAAGAGAATCAGGGCAGTGATAAAGGTGGTCAACGAGGTGATCAGCGTACGACTGATCGTCTGATCGATGGAAACGTTGTATACTTCTTGCAGCGTGGCCGACTTCATCTCCGCGAGATTTTCACGGATGCGGTCGAAGACCACCACGGTATCGTTGATGGAGTAACCGATGATGGTCAGCAGGGCCGCGATCAGGGCTTGGTCAATCTCGATGCTAAAGGGCAGATCGATCAAGCTGAGCAGGGAGAAAATTCCCAGCACGATCAGCACATCATGAAACACCGCTGCAATCGCTCCCAGTGAGTACTGCCAGTAGCGAAAACGCACCAGGATGTAGAAGAAGATGATCAGCAGCGAGAACACCACCGAGAGAATGGCCGCATCCCGAATATCGCTGGCCACAGTAGGCCCCACGTCTGAGGTACGGATGATGGTCTTCTCGACACCAGTACCGAGGGTTTCGCCCAGGCCGCGCATCATCGCTTGGCTCACACTATCGGTGGCCTTGCGGTTGTTGACCAAGTAGCTGGTAGTAATCATCAACTGATGGCTGCTGCTCAAGGTCTTGATCACCGGCTGATTGTTGTCAAAAGCCGTGTAGAGGTTTTCACGGATACTCTCCACCTGATCATTGGTCAGCGGGGCAGGCTCGTCATTCTGCTTAAATTCCACGATGAACTGACGACCACCTTCCAAGTCTACCCCCGTCTTGAAGCCAATGGCTACCATCGATACCAGGCTCACGGCCACGATTGCTCCCGAGACCAGGTAGAAAGTCTTACGGCGGTCGACCATGTTGAGCTTCAGAGTATCGAAGAGGCCCGTGGTCCAGCTAAAGCCAAAGTTGATCGATTCTCCCCCCTTGTCGGCGTAGTAGTCGAGGATCAGGCGGGTGATGATCAGGGCCGAGATCAGCGAAGTAACGATCCCGATCATCAAGGCTACCGCAAACCCGCGGATGGGGCCAATGCCAAAGGAGTAGAGCACCACCCCCGTCAGGAAGGTCGTGATGTTGGCGTCCATCACTGAGCTAAAAGCATTGGCGAAGCCCGAGCGAATGGAGGCCTTGAGCGTCTTGTCGCGCTTTAGCTCCTCACGAATGCGCTCAAAGATTAGGACATTGGCATCCACGGCCATCCCTACCGTCAGTACCACCGCTGCGATACCAGGCAGGGTCAGCACGATGGCGAAGGCCGCCGAGCAGCCCAAGATGAAGATCAGGTTGGCGATCAGGGCGACGTTGGCGATCAGACCAGCCCGGGCGTAGTAGACGCCCATGAAGATCAGAGTGATCACGAAGGCTGCGATGAAGGAGAACATCCCGCTGCGAATGTTTTCTACCCCGAGGGTCGGGCCAACGGTCTCTTCCCCTTCGATGCGCACGGGGGCATCGAGCTGCCCAGCCTCCAGCACGTTGGCCAGGTCTTTGGCTTCTTCGATTTCGAAATCACCCGAGATCTGAGAGCTCCCCGTGGTGATCGGCTCGTTTACCACAGGATAGCTGTACACCAGGCCATCCAGCAAGATGGCAATGTGGCCATTGTCGCGCGCCTGCGCGGTGGTGAGCTGGGCCCATTTTTTGGTGCCCTCAGGGGTCATCTTCATCGACACCAGAGGCTCGCCATTGTTAGGGTCAAAGTCCTGGCGCGCGTCGCTCACGTCTTCACCAGCCAAATCCGGCTCACCGTCGGCATTCACGCGGATCGCGATCAATTCGTAGAAATCAGACTCTTCGCTCACCGACTTGTAGGTCCACACGAATTGCATGTCGGGCGGAATCAGGGGCGCAATTTCTTCCATCCGGAAGATCTCATTGATCTCGGCGGTATCGCTAGCCAAGGCAAAACCTACGCGAGGGGTGCGGGAGTTTTGCTGGTAGAGGGCCTCGTAGTTGGCGGGGTTTAGGATCGCAAACAGGGGATTTTCGCGGCGAAACTGGGCCCGACGCTGGTCTTGCTCTTCTGGCGAGAGGTCTTCGAAGGCCACCGAATCATCGCTAGCCAAGCTCTCGGAGGCCAACTGATCGGAGGGTTCTTCACCCGCCGTATCGCTGTCGCTGAGGGTGGAGAAGGCATCATCGTCTTCGGCCAGGCTGTCGCCCGCTGCGACCATGGCACTGTCGCTCATGGCGGTATCGGTGGCCGTGGTGTCGATCAGGCCGCGCATGCGGGCCAGCTTGGTGTTGATTTCACCCAGCACCGAGTAGGAGCGATTCCAAGAATGACACACGTAAAATTCCAGCTCAGCCGTGGAGCGTAAGAGCTGACGTACCCGCTCTGGCTCTTTTACCCCTGGCAATTCCAGTAGGATGCGACCCGTACCGGGCTGCTTTTGCAGGTTGGGCGATACCACCCCAAATTGGTCGATGCGGGTACGAATAATGTTGAAGGTACGATCGAAAGCCGATTGGGCTTTTTCTTCGAGGATCTGCTGCACCTCCTCATCGCTGGTGCTCACGTCGATCTCCAGATCCACACTAGCGAAGGTGGCTCCCAAGCTACGGTTGGGGTTGATGTCATTGAAGCACTCTACAAACAACGACACAAAGCTCTCGGCTTCGGTCTGCTGCCGCCTATTGGCACAATCCAGGGCGCGATTGAGGGTCGTATCGTTGGGGTTGGAGGCCAGGGCCTTCACCAACTGATCCATGCCTACCTCGAGGGTCACAAACATCCCCCCTTGCAGGTCCAGACCTAGGGTAAACGACTGGTCTACGGCACGCTGGTACTGGGACTGAATGTCTTCATCAGCCATGAACTCCTGATACTCCTGATACATGGCCGAATCGGAGGCACTCCACTCGGACTTATCTTCGTCTAGCAAAACAACCGCGTCGAGAAGCTCGGAGCGATCGGCTTCGATGTTGAACTGAACAAACGTCCAGTAAAGGTTGTACCCACAAATGAGGGCAAAGACGATCAACAAAAAGATGACCGTATTCTTATTTTTCATCGCGAAAAGAGATTAATTCTGATTTGTAATATGAATTGGGAGAGGTGTACCCACCAAGATGGGCAAACCAAGGGGCCGATCTCCCAAGCGACGGTGGCGCAGGAGAGCGGAAACGAGCGCAAAGGAAAACCATCAGACTAGGGCTTCGCATTCGAAATTCGTAATCAGTAATTGAAAGTACTGCTGGTCAAGATTCTATGCGAATTTCGAATGGTTAACTACTTCATTCCGAAGGCACTAGGGAGCCCGCAAGGGCATGCTCGACCAAAACTGCCAGCGCAGCAGGGGAGCTTGGG
Organism: uncultured Bacteroidia bacterium; assembly: GCA_964449365.1. GTDB lineage: Bacteria > Bacteroidota > Bacteroidia > J057 > J057 > CAYVAP01. Next base: position 2,896 of record CAYVAP010000175.1, on the reverse strand, counting down.
GTTGCAGGGCAAAAAAAGCTTTGGGCAGGGGTAGGACCTTCAGCGAAGGGAAGGTACCCGGCTTCAATAGCCCCAGCAACCATTGAAAGAAAGTGCGAACATCGACGGGGAAAGCCTTGACCTCAGCGAGCAAAGCCGGCAGGGTCTCCACAGCTTGCGAATTGCGCGACTCCACCTCCTCAATCACCCGAAAATAGTGGTGATAAAACCCGTGCTTGTCGATCTTTTTCATGACAAAAAAGACCGCTACCGAAGTAGCCATCAGCGCGAGTAAATAATATGGATACGCGATGCGTCGCATGTTTTTTCTGAACCGCAAATATAGGGCAAGCCGCGCCAGGGTGCAACCAGATTTTTCCTCCCCCCTTGCCTATGCCCAAAGAAAAGCCCGGAGGGCGTTTGGTTGGAAGCCCTGCGGGTCAGATCAAGCTGAAAATGGACAGCTATTATTTCGCGCCCACGGCGTTGATCTCTACCAATCGCTGCGCGATCTGCACCGCGTTGGTAGCGGCTCCTTTGCGCAGGTTATCGGCCACGATCCAGAGGTTGAGGCCGTTAGCGATCGAATCATCGCGGCGAATGCGCCCCACGAAGACCTCATTTTTACCGTGCGCGTCGCGGGGGGTGGGATACTCCAGGTTGGCCGGATCGTCCTTGACTACCACGCCAGGCGTATCGCGCAGCAACTGCCGGATGTCTTCTACTTCGAAGGGCCGTTCCGTCTCGACATTGACGCACTCGGAGTGCCCCCCAATCACGGGCACCCGCACAGCGGTGGCGCTGATACCGATGCTGTCATCAGCCAAGATTTTGCGGGTCTCATGGACCAGCTTCATTTCCTCCTTGGTGTAGTCATTGTCGAGGAAAATGTCGCAATGCGGCAGGCAGTTGAGGTCGATCTGCTGGGGATAAACAGCCTGGACCGCGCTCCCTTCGCGCTCGCCCATCAGTTGATCCACGGCGGCTTTGCCGGTACCCGTTACGCTCTGGTAGGTCGAAATGATCAGGCGCTTGATGCCATACTTGGCGTGAATGGCCGCGATGGGCAGCACCATCTGAATGGTGGAGCAGTTGGGGTTGGCGATCAGCCTGCTATCCCTGACGCTGCCGAGGTTGACCTCAGGCACCACCAGGGGCACCTCGGGGTCCATGCGCCAGGCCGAGGAATTGTCGACCACGATGCTGCCTACCTCGGTGTAGCGTTTGGCAAAAGCCCGGCTGATGCTACCTCCGGCGGAAAACAAGGCGATATCCGGGCGAGCGGCAATGCCCTCTTCCATCCCGATCACCTTCCAGCTTTTGCCCTGAAAGAGTACTTCTTTGCCCACAGATTTTTCTGAAGCTACCGGCAGTAGCTCAGTTACCGGAAACGCGGTTTCTTCCAACACGCGGAGCATTTCGGTGCCTACCAGGCCAGTGGCACCCACCACAGCGACTTTCATGCGAAGGTTTTTTTGGTTGGATTCTCAATTGATAGCAAGCAGGCGAAACGGCCTTAGGTACACGGCGCGAAAAATAGCCCATCGCCACCTGCTTCCCTCTTTTCCTGAAAAAGTAGCAGCAAGATAAGCGCTTTGCTGGAAAAATGCTGACCATTCCGCTTTCGAGGGCTGGTTTCTGCGGCTCTTTTCATCCCCGCAGCCCCCTCCAGGGGGCATTTAGACAGGGTTGAGCTTCGCTCAACCGAGCGATCAAATCCCCCTGGAGGGGGACCTAGGGCATGAATAGCAGCCTATCATGAAGCGTTTTTCTATGATAATCAGAACCTTATCAATAGAGGTTGAGAGGTTGAGAGTTCGAGAGATTGAGAGTTCGAGAGGTTGAGAGGTTGAGAGGTTGAGAGATTGAGAGTTCGAGAGATTGGGAGGTCGAGAGGTTGAGAGTTCGAGAGATTGAGAGGAGGAGACTGTACGTCCCAAAGTCTCAACATCTCGCTATCTCACCATCTCACCATCTCACTATCTCACCATCTCACTATCCCTCCTCGATCCAGAACGAGATTTCTAGCCGAATGAGGGAAGCTATTTTTCTCGCGTTACTGAAAGGGTAGCCTGTTTTTTTCTGGCTTCCACCATAGATTGACTTGCGGTCATCTCCTGCTCAGTCTTTTTCATCACCCTCCGCACAAAGAAGTAAGACAGCCCTCCCCCGTACAGGTAGGCGATGGCCACTGCGGCAAAGATTCCCGGCAACCCATAGAGCTGCGAACCGACATATGCCACCGGAAAATACACCCCAAACATCATAGAGATGGTAATCGCCGAGGCTATAAGGGGTCGATTCATCACGTTGAGGATGGTGTTGTCGAGGGCGTAGATGCAGCGAAAGGCATAGCCAAAGGGCACGATCGCGAGGTATATGGCAATGTTTTCGATGACTTTTTCACTTTCAGTGAAAAGGGGAGCCACCGCGTAGCGCCCTAGCCCCAGGGCAGCCAGCATGGCCAGTCCCCACAGCAAGCCAAAGCGCTGACTCTGGTTGATGCCACGCTGGAGGCGATCCATCTGCTTGGCTCCGAGGTTTTGCCCCACAAAGGGACCCAAGACGCTCGAAAGCGCCACCACCGCCATGATGGCAAAGAGGTCAATGCGCGAAGATACCCCCAGGGCGGCCACCGCTTCCTTGCCATAGTCCGCCACCAGATTGGTGATCAGCGCCGTGTTGAGCGGCACCACCAGATTGGTGGCTGCGGCAGGTAGCCCTATGTGCAGGATGCTCTTCCAAGAAGCCAGCGCGGCACTCACATCGGGCACCTTAGGGGTGAGCATATCTTGCTTGCGCAGCACGATCAGGCCCAAAACCAGCGAGGTAGCCCGCGCCAACACCGTAGACAAGGCTGCCCCTTGCACTCCCAGGGCTGGCATGGGCCACTAACCAAAGATGAAGATGGGATCCA
>CAYVAP010000174.1:0-8282 GCA_964449365.1 uncultured Bacteroidia bacterium | reverse complement strand
ATGATACCGATGTGATCCTGATCCCTAAAGAAGACTTTTTCGCGCTGATTCACAACAATCCCGATGTCTCCAAACAGTTCATCCAGATGCTATCCGATAGCCTCAACGAAAAAGAAGAGGAACTCCTTCACCTCGCCTACGACTCGGTACGCAAGCGCGTGGCCGATGCCTTGCTGCAATTGCAACGAAAATTTCACAACCAGCGCGAGGACATTTTCAAAATGTCGGTCACGCGCGACCATCTTGCCAGTCTGGTAGGTACCTCTAAAGAATGTGTGATCCGCGTACTGTCTGATTTCAAAGATGAAGGACTAGTAGAAACCAAAATGAGTGAGATCCGCATCATCAACTCCGATGGGCTAGCCAATATCCGATTCTGACGCCACCCCTTACTTCCCCTTAGCCGAGCGGGTTTATGCCGTATGCATGAACCCGCTTGTTGTTTGATGTCTCCGGCTCCATGAGGCCGCACCCCAGCCCGAGATGCTTTCTGATCAGCCGAAAACGCATTCTCGTATAGAAAGAAGCCTGGGGGAGTCATTTCTGGTATGTATACAGCTCTCCCTAATTTTCAGACATTGATATGTATCTATTCCAATTTTATTTCGAATAGTAGGGAAAGTTTGTTATTTTTGTTGCCAATTCAACAGGCGACCTACACCAAATATATTTTTATTATGCTAATGGGTGAACGATTGGGCGAGTTTATCAAAGCCCTCGACATCAGCAAAGCCAAATTTGCCAAATCAGTAGGCACCTCCGCTAGCCGTATCTCTAATATCACCACCGGGCGCAACAAGCCCGATGCGCTGATGCTCGAACGTATCGTGCACGCTTACCCACAGGTCAACCCCAGATGGCTCCTCACGGGGCAGGGTACCATGCTTCAAGGGCAGGTCGATCCGGTAACGTCGGCACCCACTCCCACGACCACTCCCACTCCCACTCCTACCGCTAACCTCGCAGAGCAGCAAGATCTTACCCTGCTGAAACAGCGTGCCGACTATCTGAGCCGGGAAAACGAATTGCTGCGAGGCTACATCGCCGATTTGCGTCGTGTATTGATCAGCCTTCAGCCTGCCGCGCAACCTCAGAGCGATGGGGTCAATGTCTGACCAAGGGTCAGTCGCTCCTTCCTGGCCTCCACGTAGCCGCCTGGCCCCCACGCCGAGCGGCTATTTGCATCTTGGCAATGCCTTCAATTTTGTGTTTACCTGGCTGCTCATGCGCAGCCAAAATGGGCTGATCCGTCTGCGTATCGACGACCTCGATCGCGCTCCCCTGCGAGAAGCCTACCTCGCGGACATCTTTCACAGCCTCGATTGGCTAGGGCTCGACTGGGACGAGGGGCCCATTTCGCCCGAAGATCACCTCCGGCACCATAGCCAGCAGTTGCGCCTAGCTCGGTACCAGGCGGCTTTGGATCAACTGGCCGAGCAAAACGCGGTATTTGCCTGCCGCTGCTCGCGGCGTCAGGTGCAAGCCCGCAGCCAGGATGGGCAATATCCTGGCACCTGCCGAGCGCGAAACTTACCCTTAGATGCTCCTCAGCATGCCTGGCGGCTGCGTACCCCGCAGCCTTGCCCCGTGATGTGGCATGATGGCTGGCTCGGGCAGCAGCAACTCGACTTGTACCAGGCTATGCGCGACCCGGCGCTGCGCAAAAAAGACGGACTCGCTGCCTACCAGGTGGCCTCGGTGATCGATGACCTCGATCACGGCGTCACGCACGTCGTGCGAGGGGCAGACCTGCTGCCCAGCAGTGCTACCCAGCGCTACTTGGCGGAGCGAGGCGGCTGGACTGATTTTTTGAGCATTGGCTTGCTCCACCATCCTCTGCTGATAGACTCGCAGGGGCAAAAGCTGGCCAAGTCGGCAGGGGCTCCCTCGCTGATGCACTTGCGCAAAGGGCTTCCTAGCAGCGCGCCTTTTTATCGGTGGTTGAGTGAGCAGATGAACTGGCCTGAGCCGGCCACGAACGCTACGGATGCCCTGGCTCTATTTCGGCATAGCGCCACGTATCCTCCCTACCGTGCTGCGCCGCAATTTTGAGGCCCTGCCCAAAGTAAACCCCCGCTACCTCAAAGAGGAAGCGGGGGCATAGTCGTGGCAATTTCGCTCAAAATTACTTCACGATCAGGCGCTTGGTGAAGCGCTGACCGTCTACGGTGCCTTGCAGCAGGTAGACCCCACTTTGCTCGCCGGAAAGGTCGAGCACGGCGCGGCCACGCGCGCTTTGATGCAAGATCTCCTGCCCCATAAGGTTGAAGACACGCATCGACAATTCCCCTTGTTCAAAGACCTCTACGGTAAATGAACCCTCGCTGGGGTTGGGGAAGACTGAGAGGGTGCCGGTGTAGAGGTGAGCCAGGCCCGAGAGGATCACCGTTACGTCCTGGCAAAGCTCTGTCGGCCCACATTCGTTGAAGGCGGTCAGGCACACTTCATAAGTGCCCTCCGCTGCATAGGTGTGGGAGATGGTGGGGCCCGTCAGGGTGGCCTCTTCATCATCCCCAAAAGTAATGACGACCGAGTCAGCGTTTTGGCTGTTGTCAGTGAAGGCAACGGTAAACCCGTCGGTTTGGGTGAAAGAAAAGTCAGCCGTAGCCGCGTTGCAGGTAATGGTGATGCTTACGGTGAGGGTATCATTGCCGCAGTTGTTGTAAGCAATCTGGGTGACGGAGTAAGTCCCAAAGTCGCTGTAGGTGTGGGTGGGGTTCTCCTCGTTTGAGATAGAGCCATCGCCAAAGTCATACACCACAGAGTCAGAAGCGACCGATACATCGGTAAAGTTGACTGTAAGGCTGGTGCCGGCGTCGGTGTCAAAGTCGGCTGCGGCCCCCACCCCTGAAGGAAGCGACTGGGTGGTATCATCGAGACATCCAGTGCTTGAGAGGCCCGACATGCCTACCTCCAGCTCAACGTCGTAAGCCAGCGCAACGTTGGTAAACGTGTAAGAGACTACATCATCAGTAGAGATCAGCGAATCCGTGGCGGTGAATCGCCAGGTGAAGGTCCCGTCAATGATCGAGGGATCGCGGAAGGTTTTAAAGGTCTTGACCCCATTGTAGTAGCGGCTCTTGGCCACGGGGCTAGTGGTATTGGTGAAGTCTACCTCCGTATTCTGAGGGGTACAATCGGTCGGGTCAGAAGGGGCATCAAAGTCCGCATTGATGCTGTAGTTGACGATAGGGAAAATGAACATGTCCACGTCATAGGAAGAACCAGGACCGAGGGGCAGTGCAGTGCTCTTGAAAAAAGTAGGGGAAGAAGTACCAAATAATGCCCCTACCATCCCGTTGAGCTCGCCCTGTCCTTCTGTGTCGGCAATGCGATTGGAGCGAAAGAGAACAGCAGTATCCTGGTCGGGGTTGTAGAGCGTAACCGCGTAGCCATTGCCTGCGCTGATTTCGACCGCAGGGCTGAAGGTGGCGTAGCGAAATACAAATCCAGAGTCAACGGTGACGGTTTCAGTGGCCAGCGGGCTACCTATCGGCAGCGAGTCATTGCCCACATTCCAGATCGAGACTTCTACGTCTACGGTGTAATTCGTTTCAGTTGGGACATCAGCGAGAAACTCTACTCCGCTTACCGAGATATTCTGCTCAGCAGGGTACCATTGACCTGCTATCGAAACGAAGTTGCCGGAGTCGCGGTAAAATACCCCAGAGATCAAGTTAGAGAGATTTTTGTAGCTAGCATAAATCAAGGTGTCTGCTGCACAAGCAGTGGTACGGGTAGAGTTGAGTCTCCCTGTGGTGCGATCGAGCTGCCCGAAGGCATTGGCCTGATCTTGAGCGACCGAAACAGGCCGTAAAGTCTGAGCCCAGCTCAGCCCCGTCAGGGCGACCAGGACGGTAAAAAAGCATACAATTCGCTTCATGTTGAAGATTTTGGATTGGTAAAGGATATGAATGTAGAGATAAAAATAAGCATTTAGGGAGTTGCGGTCCAACTAAAAGATCAATTACTGCAACCAGAGCGGTAGCCCTGCGAAGCCATCGCGATGCTTGATGCGCAACCAGTACATGGCCGGGGGGAGGTCGCTCAGGTCCAGGTACGTCCGCTGCTGCTCGGCCATGCTAGGCAGGCGATGCATCCATACCACTCGGCCCTGGGCATCGAGCAAGCTCAACCGCAGAGCCGAGAGGGCCCGGGTAGCTTCCAGCGTGACTCGACCCTGGCTGGGATTGGGACCTACCCGCAGACTCGCTGCTAGCGCAGGGGCAATGCCTGTGTCGATAAATTCCACCTCTACCGTGGCCGTGTCGGAGGTGTTGCAGCTCTCGCCGATCACCCGCACCGTGTAGGTGCCCGGCTGATTGTAGGTATGGGAGGGCGTAGATTGGTTGAACACAAAAGGCGAGTTGTCGCCAAAGTTCCAATACCACGTTTCTGCCTCTCCCGAGAGGGTAAAGGAAAACTGACCGGGATCGAGACCCCCCGACGTATTCACGCTGAGGTCGGCCCGCTCACCCGTGGCGATGCTGAGCGTTTGGGTATCGATGGGGCAAAAGCCACGGTAGCCCACCACCTGCCCTAGCAGGTCGATGGTATATGCCGCTGGGGGGGGCGACGTGGGATAGGTATGCAGCGGATTGGCCAAAAAGCTACTGTCGCCATCGCCGAAATACCAAAGGAAAGAGGTATCGGGGCTAAAAAAGGCACTCAGGGGATTGTACAGCCGGTTGTAAAAGCGGCTGAAATAGATGGGCGAAATCTCGCTGTTGAATTGCACCTCTCCTCCCGGAGCAATGCAGTCGTTGGGGTTGGCCGCAAAGTCAAAATCGTATTGATACGACACGAAGGGCTGCATGATCAGATCGGCGTCGAAGACCCCACTGTCGCGTGGCACATCGTAGCTGCGCTGCCAGAAGGCCCCTGCCCCGGCGCAGGCCAGCCACTCTTGCAAGCCTTCCTGAGCGGTCCATTCGGAGCAGGCCAAGCCTGCGGCTTGACCATTGGGGTTGTCAATGGTGAGCAAATAGGGGCCATTGACGGTGACCGGATCGCCAAAGCTTACGCTGTAAGCCACTAAACTGGTGTCAGTGACAAGCGGAAAGGTAAATGACCGCAAAGGATTGCCCTGAGGAAGCGAGTCTGGGCCTGCGTTGTATACTGCCACTGTCACATTGACCGGGCCTGCTGCCGCAGCGAAAAACTCCAGGCCGTGAATGGTCACCGGATTGGGGGCATCGTACCACTGCCCTAGGCGAGAGTAGCCATTGGTAGATAGGGAAAATACATCCACCTGCACCCCGCCCGCATCCGCAGCTTTGAAAAAAGCATAGTCTAAGGTATCGATGCCGCAGCCTACCTCGCGCACGGTGGCCTGCCGCAAATTTTGGCGCGGAGCCTGCTCACCCTCGCCACGAGGCAAAAACGCTTTGCTCGGCAAAGATTGACCATGGCTCAAAAAAGGCAGCAGGCTGCCCACCATCAGAAGAAGGGAGTACAATAGCTTCATGTGTGAGGGAATAAAAGATTCAAAGTTTCGATTCTAGCGGGGTTTCATCCCTATCGTTACCCACATAACGTCGGTTTTGCTCAATCGGTAGGGAAGCTGCCCTCAGGTCTTTTGGTTAACAGGGATGGCTTGATCATGCCGTAGCGAGCGAATCCAGCATCAGCCCTATCATTCCGGGAAATTAAACAAAATTGATTTGTTACCCTGCAAAGAATTGCTGATTTTTCGGTGTAAAGCTCATGTCATGAAGCCTTTTCTCTTGTCGCTGGGGATGCTGCTGCTGGGCCTGATCTCCTCATTATCAGCCCAAAACAGCCCTCTCATTGAGGCTATCCCGCGCAGCGATCGAGGGATTTACTCCCTGTGTAGGGAAGTCAGCCCCCACGGTTGGTTGTACTTTGACCCTCAAGTCAAGCTGGCCTTCGATACCCTTTTCGCTCAATTTGGTCATCAGCTCGGCCTCTCGGCTGATGACCAAATGGTACCCGTCAGTACCAAAAAGGATGACTTTGGCACCCTGCATCATCGCTATCAGCAGCATCACCGGGGCATACCCGTCGAGCGAGCTTACTACACCTTGCATGGCCACGCCGACCAGATCACCCTCGCACACGGCCACATCGCCAACGGCCTCGACCTGCTCACCCAGCCGACGCTCTCCCTGGAAGAGGCTCGTCAGCAACTGCTCGGACATCTCTCCGATGCCTACCTTGCCCACCAAGATTCCTACTGGGAATCGGACCTGCGCCGGGAATTGGAGGATAGCAGTGCCACCTGGTTGCCCCAAGGCCGCCTGCTCATCATGGCTCAGGGCGAGGAGCAAGCACTCGACTATGACCTGGCCTACCGATTCGAGGTGAGAAGCCTTCAGCCCGATCAGTATGAAGCCATCTGGATCGATGCCCACCAGGGCAAGTTGCTGCGTCGCCGCTCGCTGCGCCATGAATGCCGCAGCGTGGCGGGCACGGCAAATCTGTACTACTATGGCTCTCAGACGCTCACGGTGCGCGACCGCGACTTTCCCCACTACGACTACACCTTGGAGAGCTGCCAAAGCCAGCAGATCCACACCAAATATTTTTCGCTCAATAGCTTTGGCGAGCCCCGCTCTTGGGGCTGGATCAGCAACATCGATAACAATCGAGCCAACTGGGGCAACCAAGAGGCAGGGGCTACCACCGCGCATTGGGCTGCGCAAAAAGCCTGGCAGTATTTTGCTGAGCGCCATCGATGGGAGGGCCCCGACGGGCGGGGGGGGCAGCTACGCCTCCTGGTCGACTGGCAGGCTCCGGCTGGGAGCCCCGAAAATGTGGCCTGGTACCAGGCCGAAGGGGATCGCCATTATATCTACCTAGGCCGCCAGGGTAATCTGCCCATGGCCACCCTCGACCTGATAGGCCATGAGTACGCACACGCGATCATCCGCGAAGCTTGCGACCTAGCCTACGACCGCGAGACCGGCGCCCTACATGAGGCCCTGGCTGACATTCTGGGTACCCTGGTCGAAGCCGAGCATTCCCCTCATGAGTGGGATTGGGTCATCGCCCAAGAAGTGGGGGGCCTGCGCTCCATGGCTCACCCCGGCGACTATGCCCAGCCCAGCGTGTACCTCAGCGATCCACTTTGGGTGCCTGCCGACTGGCAAGCCTGTCCACAGCCAAACTCCGCGCCAGCCCCCGTCGGCAACGACAACTGCGGCATCCACCTCAACAGTGGGGTCGTCAACCACTGGTTTTATCTGCTGGCCAAGGGAGGACAGCAGCGCAACGTAAAGGTTCGTGGCATTGGCCTGAAGCCTGCGGCTGATATCGTGTTTCACATGATGCGCTACTACCTCGATCCCCACGCGGAGTTCTTCGACGCGCGCAGCGCCAGCATTCAGGCCGCCTCAGACTTATATGGTGCTTGCTCCAATCAAATCGCCCAGGTGCGAAATGCCTGGGGAGCCGTGGGGGTAGGCCGCCCCAACGACCTTTTGTGTGTGCAGATCGATGGCCCGGCTCAGATCTGTATAGATCAGCAGGCCGATGAGAGCACCTTCGAGGCCAAAGCCGCCGCAGGGGCAGAATTTTCCTGGGGGCCGATGCCCCCCGGCGTCGATTACTATCTCGCGGGAGGCCAAAATCAGTTTTTGGTGATCCGGAGCCTGGCCGACAGCATCACCTCGGTCTCGCTCTCTGTACAGGCGAGGTTGGATAGTCAGCAAGCCAACCAACGCCTGGTAGTCCTGCCCGCTTTTTGCAAAAACCTCTCTGCTCGTACCGGTGAGCCCCTGCCCTTGCAGACGCCGACCTGGACCGTGTACCCCAATCCCAGCCATGGCATCCTGGAAGTATTCATCCAAGAGGGACACTACCCCGGGATGGTATCCGTCTGTGATGCTATGGGGCGGATTTTGATCCAGCAGGCTGCGCGCAGTAATAATTTTGTGCTCGATCTAGACGGTCTGCGCCCTGGTTGCTATTACGTCTGGCTAGACAGCCCCCATGGACGCCACGCCCGCCTGATTCGCTTGCTGCCGTAGAAAATCTTTCTCCATTTTTTTTACAAAAAAATGATGCCCGAAAAGCATTACGTAATCCTTTTCGAGCTATTTCCCTTATCAGAGGGGCAGTCTATCGCTTGACTGCGCCTGCGAAAATCGCCATGTTAAGGAAGTAGTTAGCATTTATAGCAATTTTTGAGGAAAGCAGAGGTACTGGTAGGTCGCTACCGTACCTCTTTGCTTTGTCTTAAGGGCAAGGGCTAAAGCTTGCCTGAGTAACGCTCAAAAAATAAGTTGGCCTTCTTCGCTTGAGAATAGGAGGTTGAGAGG
>CAYVAP010000173.1:0-8287 GCA_964449365.1 uncultured Bacteroidia bacterium | reverse complement strand
ATGATGGTCTCGGCCTCGGCCTCGCGCACGGCGGGGAAGAGCACCAGCTCGCCGATCTGCATGGAGAGGTCGTAGTGCTCCTTTTCGTAGCCAAAGGAACCCGCCATGCCGCAGCAGCCGGAGGGAATGGTCTCCAGTTGATAGTTGGCGGGTAAAGTTAACAGTTGTTGAGTTGGGGCGATGGACGAGAGCGCCTTCTGATGGCAGTGGCCGTGCAGCAACACCTGGCGCGGGGCGTCGGTGAAGTTATCGGGGGTAATCAGCCCCTTCTCCATCTCTCGGGCCAGAAACTCCTCCATGGTGAGGGCATGGCGACCCAGCTCCTTGGCAGTGTCGCGCAGCTCGGGGATCACCAGGCGGGGAAACTCATCGCGGAAGCCCAAAATGGCCGATGGCTCTACCCCCACCAGCGGGGTCTCCTCGCTGATGAGGTCGTGCAGCGCCTCGACGTTGTACATGGCCAGGCGGCGAGCCTCCTTGAGCAGTCCCTTGGACAGGTAGGCGCGGGCGCTTTCCTCGTGCTTGGGAATCTCCACCTCGTAGCCCAGGCGGGCCAGCAGTTGCAGGGCCTTGATGCCGATCTCCACGTCGTTGAAGTGGGTGAACTCGTCATTGAAGAAATAGACCTTGCCTTTCAGGCCCGAATGACGGGCCGTCTCCTTGAGGTCAGCCGCGTTTTTCTGGTACCACTTGCCCAGCGTAGTTTTGTGCAGCAGGGGCATGGAGCGCTTTTGCGCCACGCCCAGCACCCCTTTGAGGGCCGTACTGGTGAGCTTGTTGCTCAGGGCAAAGTTGGTCAGGCCCGGCACCATGGCTCCCAGGCCGTTGAGCTTGCCGATGTTGGCGATGGCCCGGGTGCGCAGCGGTACGCCGTGCTTTTTGTAGTACTGGTGCAAAAACTCCGTCTTGAGCAGGGCCACGTTGACGTTGGAGGGGCACTCCGAGGCGCAGCCCTTGCAGCTCAGGCAGAGGTCCATCACCTCGTAGATGTCCTCGTGGGCAAAGGGATTTTCGTCCTCCGAGCGGGTGAGCACCTCGCGCAGGATGTTGGCGCGGGCGCGGGTGGTGTCCTTCTCGGCGCGGGTGGCCATGTAGCTGGGGCACATGGTGCCCCCCGAGAGGTGCGACTTGCGGCAGTCGCCCGAGCCGTTGCACTTCTCCGCCGCCCGCAGGATGCCCTCGGTGTCGCCAAAGTCCAGCACCGTATCGAACTGCTTGGTCTCCTGGTCCTCCTCGTAGCGCAGCGAGGTGTTCATGGGCGGCGCATCCACGATCTTGCCCGGGTTGAAGAGGTTTTGCGGATCCCAGGTCTGCTTGAGGCGCTTGATCAGGGCGTAGTTTTGCTCGCCGATCATCAGCGGGATAAACTCCGCCCGCACCCGTCCGTCGCCGTGCTCGCCCGAGAGGGAGCCTCGGTATTTTTTGACCAGCTTGGCCGTGGTCTCGGCGATGTCGTGAAAGAGCTGCCGATCGTTTTTCTTCTTGAGGTCCAGGATGGGACGCAGGTGCAGCTCGCCCGCCCCAGCGTGGGCGTAATAGACGGCTTTTTGGTCAAAGGTGTCCATCATAGCCGTAAACTCGTCGATGTAGGCGGGCAGGTCCTGCAGGTCCACGGCGGTATCCTCGATCACCGCTACGGGCTTGGCGTCGCCCTCGACGTTGGAGAGCAGGCCTAGCCCGGCGGCACGCAGGCCCCAGACGCGCTGGATGTCGGGGCCATACACCTGTGGAAAGGCGTAGCCTAGCCCCTCCTGGCGCATATCGGCCTCCATGGCCTCCAGCCCGGCCTGCACCTGGGCTTCGTTGTCGCCACCCACCTCGATGAGCAGCACCGCCTGCGGCTCCCCCTCCAGGAAGAAGCGGTCCTGCTGGTACATGCGGTTGCCCTTGGTGCAGTCCATCACGATCTTGTCCATCAGCTCGCAGGCGCGGGGTTGGTGGCGCATGGCCACCAGCACGGCCTTGAGCGATTCTTCCACCGAATCGAAGTGGGGGCAAACCAGCCCGGTGTGGGTAGGGGGCAGCGGATCGACGTGGATCTTGACCTCGGTGATGAAGGCCAAAGTACCTTCGGAGCCGGTAATGAGCTTGCAGAAGTTGAAGGGCTCCTGGCCGCCAAAGGGCTCCATCTCCAGCAGCACGTCCACGGCAAAGCCGGTGTTACGGCGGTGGATGCTGGCCTTGGGAAACTGGGCGCGGATCTCTTCGGCCGCTCCGGGCTGAGACAGCTCCTCCCAAACCTGCTGGTAGAGCTGCCCCTCCCGGTCGGGCTGCTGCCGCTTGGCGTGAAACTCCTCCTCGCTTAGCTCCTTAAAGGTTACCTCAGAGCCGTCGCTCAGGATGGCGTCGATTTCCAGCACGTGGTCGCGGGTGGTGCCATAGACGATGGAGTAGGAGCCGCAGGAGTTGTTGCCCACCATGCCGCCGATCATGGCGCGGTTGGCGGTGGAGGTGTTGGGACCAAAGAAGCGCCCGTGGGGCTTCAGATAATGGTTGAGGTCGTTGCGGATCACGCCGGGCTGCACCCGCGCCCAGCCTTCCGTGCCATTTACCTCCAGGATCTCGCTCATGTACTGCGAGACGTCTACCACGATGCCGTCGCCCACGCACTGCCCGGCCAGGGAGGTGCCCGCCGCCCGGGGGATGAGGGAGAGGCCCTCGTTTTTGGCGAAGAGAATCAGTTGCTTGATGTCGGCCTTGTGCCGGGGCAGCGCCACGGCCAGCGGCATCTCGCGGTAGGCCGAGGCATCGGTGGCGTAAAGCGCGCGCATCATGTGGCTGTGGTGCAGGTCCCCGTCGAGGGAGGCTTGAAGGATGTTGAGCTTGGACTGGATATTCTGAGGCATAAGAGGATAGAAGTCAGATGTCAGAGCGCGTTGCTGTCAGAAGTCAGAGGTCAGAAGTCAGAGGAGAAAGCTCTTTTGTCTCGCTTCTCACAGCGCAGCGATCTCACTTCTCACTTCCCGCAGCGCAGCGATCTGACTTCTCGCAACGAAGTGGTCTTTTATCTAAACAAATATATATGAAAAAGTTTGGGGGAAAGAGGAGATTGGAGCCAGACTCCCGAACATCTATGCACGGAAACATGGAAGTAATTTTTAAATTTATTTTGTCAGCCTAGATTGTTATCACTGCCACTTCAATTTTTTGAAAAAATCGGCTTTGCTGGCTAACTGATAGCTATCTGGTTCAATCAGTTTTTCGAAAAACAAACTTTTAGAAAGTACCAGTTGTAAATTGACAAATTGAATTCAACCATTATTGTGCTGGGCGCTGCAATGAATCCCTAAACGAAACCCACCATCTTCCTGCTACCGCTTTTTCTGGTTTTGGCTTGTGGGGAATCAAATACCTCACGAATCCAGGAGACCACCGCTAATGGCCAGTCTGTACAGGGTCAGGCCGCCAATTCCCCACAAGATTCAGTTGCATTAAGTCGCATTCAGTCTCTCCTCACAGCCCAATTCGGCGATGGGTACAAAGTCAAAGGAAATTTTACCACCGAGCTTTCTGGACTGGACATCTCTCCCATCTGGACCACCGATACCTTCATGCTTCGGGAGGAAGGGAAACCGCTATACGGTTTAGCCAAGAAGTTCTTAGATAGCTACTGCAATCACCAGTTCATGGGGACTTGGAGTCCTTATGATGCCGAAAACAAAAAACCAGCCTATTGGGGAGACTATCGTATCCCAGAGGCGGGCGACCTGGACATCGGTGCAGGAGAATTTTCTTCCAATCCTGAATATGCTTCCCGAGGCTGGGATACTTTTAAGGAAGCCGTGGGAGACTGGTGGGAGTAGGTCGAGTTGTGGTGCTACTTTTGAGGGAATTTGCGTATCTTACTGTTAAATCCAAATAGCGATGGAGCAAATTACCATTGATATACCTGCGGAAGTTTTGCTGACCTTGAGCCGTACAGGGGGAGAACTGCAACGAGAAATCCGCCAGGCTCTTGCGGTCCAATTTTACCTGCAGGAGCGCATCACCCTAGGGCAAGCCGCTCAATTAGCAGGAATGTCGCGTTTGGTGTTCGAGGGATATTTGGGGGAGGTTCAAGGGCCTATTTCCCTCTTATCCCTGGAAGAAGTAAGGGCCGATCAATCGAAGCTGCGGTGAGATGAAAAATGGGCTTATCATTGCAGATGCTAGTCCTATTTTTTCGCTAGCCTTGGTTGAGCGGTTGGATCTTCTTGAGTTGCTATTCGATGAGGTTAAAATCCCTGAAGCTGTCTGGGCAGAGATCACCCTCGATGAGCAAGTTCGATACTATCCGGCCATCCGAGACTTCTTTGCTCAACGCAGAAGCGTGATCCAGGGAACCAACGATTTACGCTTGTTGATGGATTCAGGAGAATCTGAAGCAGTAACACTGTACCGGGAGCTTAGCGCTGATTTCCTGCTGATCGACGACCGAAAAGCTCGTAAATTAGCGGAAGCCTTGGATGTAAATTGTATAGGAACCCTGGGTCTTTTGTTAGCGGCCAAGGATAAAGGAATGCTACCTGCTCTGAAACCTATTTTTGAATCTTTCCTAGTTAACCGTCGCTATTTCAGCCTGTCTCTGCTCAATCGGCTGCTTCGAGAAAATGAAGAGCGGGAAATGGAAGGTCGCCGTGATTCATGAATTCCCGGAGAGGTTCGAAAGGATGTCCGCATGTTGAGCGTTACTAAGTAAACTTAGTTGTCCCATTTCCTAGTCAACGGCCAACGGCTATTCAACACCCGCTGCGAGTCCTGCCATGCCCTGAAATACCACAACACATGCTGTTGGACTGAAAAGTACGCCGAAGGTTTGCCCTGGTTCTACCGCTGGATTCGCGTAGGGCCGAAGACGTACGAGGAAGGTGATCCACGGGCGGTTTATTTGAGGAAGGAGTACAACATGCAAATCATGCCAGGCTTTCCTGACGTGACCGATGAGGATATTTCGGCGATACTGGCGTACCTTGATGGGTAATACAGTTGACTGAAATCTGGCTTTATCTGTTTTCCTGAATTTGCGTAACTTGGTGAGACATAAGTCCTGATGCCCTACGTCTCAAAGGCCCAACGAATTTTTCTCCCATGAACGAACTGCAGATCAAATAAAGACCTTTTTTAGACCATGTTTGGAACGTACTTTTTTGATAATCACGGGCTACTGTATCTAATAAAGTAGCCATCCAACAGTTTCTTGTATGGCAATTTTGTGAACAAGGGTCAGTTAGCCATAGCGCCTGGACCACGCTGCCAGGGGTTTACCAGTGTTTCTGACTCGACCCTCCCAGCGTGATGATCCTCAAGTTGAATAGAGCGCGCAAAACGGAAGCTCGCGCAAATCTCGCTAATCGCGCAGATCGAAGATCCCGGTAAATCAGAAAGCCGGGAGGTATTTCTGCGCAATCCGCGCGCAATCAAGCGCTCCATGCAGGGGACGTTGAGTATATCTCAAATAAGAACCTGCTGGTTAGCCATCTTACAGCAAGGCCGCTTTCCAAAAGCTTGGTAGGGGTTCTGCAAATGGCTGAAATCCAAAATCCTTAACTATCAGCTAGGTTGATTCCAAACATGGTCTTAAAGAACGAATCTGCCACATCCATCAGTAACCCATAGGACACTACCATTCCAGCCCAAAACAACAAAATCGGTGGCGGCAGCCTTGTCATCTAAACAGATTATTGCTTAAACCATCTGCAATGAAGGCTGATGAATAAGGGGCCAGGCCAAAAGCAGCTTATGAAAACCTGCCACCACATCTTACTGATTGGCTTGCTGGTTGCTACGCTAAGTTGCGCTGAATCAGAGAAGCAGGCACCTCCTCCTGAGGTTGTGCCTGCGCCAAGCTGAATCAGATGGCATATTCAGCCGATTCTCAACGGTTTACTCTAAATGTTCATCTTTCCTCAATACAAAAACCCCAGCAGCCACAGCGGCACCTTGCCCGGACTACCTATGTGGAGGTCATCCGCCGCGACGAAGGCCTGAGAGAGCCCGCGCAGCTGAGAGCCGTCCTTTTTCTTGCCGCCCACCTCCATGGTCCAGGTGCCATCCACCAGCAGGTCGCCTTGGTCTGGTTGGGCCACCTCCAGGCCTGCGTTGAGGAGTTGGCTGAGGGCAAAGCTTTCGCGTAGGGTGCCCACGTTGGGCTGTGCGTGAAAGGCATAACTCAGGTTGGGATTTTCCAGCAAAATCTTGTGAGGCTTGCGCAGGCCGCTGACGCCTGTTTTGTTCGAATAGAGAAAGTTGAGCAGTCGGGCCTGTTGCAGGTGCGTCAGGTACTCCAGCACCGTATCGCGGCCAATGCCCAGGTTGCGGGCCAGCGCGGAGATGTTGGGTGCATAGGGCACCATCTCCGCCAGGGTGCCCAGCAAGCGTTTGATCTTCTGGGTGTTGGCGGCGGAGTAGCCCTTGGTCAGCAGCAGGTCGCTTTCCAGCGTGGTGGTGATGATGTTTTGCAAGCGTTTGAGGTACTCATCGGGTTCCATTTCCCTGGTGAAGGGCAGGTATCCGTAGCGGAGGTAGTCGGGAAAGTGGGCCAAGGGATAGAGCGATTTCGGTAGCGTATCTACCAATTCCAAGTGACGATGGACGATGTCTTCGAAGCCAAAACTCGGTAGCTCGAAGCCATGCTGTAAGGTCAGATACTCCCGAAAAGACATGCCGGGCAATTCATACACCGAAACCCGACGGCTCAGGTCAGCTTCCCCCCGGAAAATTTCCAACGCAGAAGAAGAGCTGAAGATGATAAAAAGCTGCGGAAAGGAATCGTGCAGGCTTTTGAGTTCTCGCGACCAGCGCGGATACTTGTGAACTTCGTCGATGTAAAGGTGGGTGCCTCCTCTTTGTGCGAAGTCAGCTCCCAGGTCATACAGTTGATGCTGGAAAAAGAATGGATGATCAGCCGAGGCATAGAGCGAGGTCGCCAAATTTCCGCTGAACTTCATCCGTTGCAGCATCAGGGTGGTTTTTCCTGCGCCTCTAGGCCCTTTTATGCCGATGAGCCGATAGGACCAGTTGATTTGAGCGCCCAAAAAGCGCTCGAAATCATGACTGATGCCTTTGAGGATGAAATTTTGAGCGGTAAGGAGCTGCTCCATAAAAGATGATTTAGGCTCAAATCAATTTACGGTGTATTTTGACTTGAGTTTAAATCAGTTTGTTCAATGCTTTGAGTTGAGTTCAGGTCAGTGTTGATCCAAAGCCCCGCCAACCCATCACCTCTATCCTTTACCCTTCTCGCTCATTTTGCGTATCTTTCCCCTCAAACCTTCACCCCATGGCCTACCCACAGCCCCGCCGCTACACCTGGGAGGAATACCTCCAACTCGAAGCTCAGAGCGAACTGCGCTACGAGTATTTCAATGGCCACGTTTACTGCCTGGCCGGAGCCAAGACCCCTCACAATGAGGTGGCAAGTAACTGCCACGACCACTTCAAGCGTGCTGCCCGCCAGCAAGGCTGCAAGGCCTACTTGCTGGAGGTCAAGCTCTTCCGCCGCGATGGCAAGCGCTACTTCTATCCTGACGGGGTAGTGACCTGTCATCCCTTGGACCTGCAGTCCAAGGACGGGGTGCGCAACCCACTGATCGTGGTGGAGGTGATGTCCGAGGGGACGCGGCACCGCGACCAGGGGCTCAAACTCAAGGAATACCTGGCCCTGGACAGCCTGCGGCATTACCTGCTGATCGAGCAGACCTATTGCCTGGTGCAGCATTACCACCGACAGGTCGGCGGCAGTTGGGGCTTTCGCAACTACGATCAATTCGGGCAAACCATCGAGCTGCCAGAGCTGGCCCTCACCCTGCGCGTGGGGGACCTCTACGCAGACATAGAGCTGGGGGAAGCGCCTGCGCTGTTGCAAGATCCCTGGGCAGGCTACGAGGCGAGTCCGGTGGAGGCTCCGCAGGAAGAATCCTAGTGGAACGAACACGAATTTCGTAGTCACTTATTCGTAGTTGTAACAACTGACCAACAGCTTGTTAGAGTTAAGCTACATGGTCGCTTACTTCGTGCCGCAAGCACTAGCCATTAGTTTCTACCTAGAAAATGTGCCATTCACCTATATGAACGGTCAGCGGTATAAGGGAATAAGGTGGTCAGGTACAGCATGTACCTTCCGTTTCTCTTGGCTCACTCAGTGGCCACTCCAAGCGGCTATATTTACTTTCCACGTTGAACGTTGAACCGCGAAACGAATGCCTAGTGCTTCGCATTCGAAATTCGTGATCAGGAATTCGTAATTTAAAGCGGTGATGGCCAGAATTTTATGCGAATTTCGAATGGTTAATTACTTCATTCCGAAGGC
>CAYVAP010000172.1:1961-8309 GCA_964449365.1 uncultured Bacteroidia bacterium | reverse complement strand
TGATGGTCAAGCTAGGGCGGGTAAAGGGCAATCGCATGGTAGATATGCAACCGGCCAATCAAAAACTGCTGGAGCGCGGTACCCGTATGGTCATGGAGGCCACCGGATTGGATGAGGTCCAGGCCAAGGCGCTGCTACTGGAAAAAGGTAGCGTGAGAGCCGCCATCGAAGCGAAAGTATGAGAGCAAAAACCCTGTTTTTCCTGATCTGTGGATGGAGCCTGGCCGCCTGCTTTCAGGTGCGCCCGGTCGAGCCGCCCACCCGGGCTACTTCGGACTGGGTGAGCCCCACTGATTACGAGATTTTATTGGCCAATTTGCAACTGGCCATCAGTCAAACCAACGTCCAAAATTACTTGCGCTGCTTCAACCGGGACGAACTGGCCTACACCCCGGTGGCTACCCTTTTCAATACCAACGAAGCCGTGTGGCGAAATTGGAGCATACAAGACGAGCAGACTTACCTGGAAAATACCTTTTCCAACCTCAGTACCAACAGCGGACAGTCTCTGATTTTGGAGGAGACTGACTTGCAGGACGTTACCACTGATTCTTTGCGCTACGTAGGGCAGTACACCCTGCGCATCAATCACACCGATACCAGCCTCACCACTTTGTTTAGGGGGCAGCTTCAGATGAGCATTAAGCGCAATGACTTCAACGAATGGGAAATCTACCGCTGGACCGATATCGAGCTTGCGCCCGATTCAAGTTGGAGCCTGCTCAAGCTGCGTTTCGTGCAGTGAAAAGCGAGAAGATGAGGGGTCGGTCCACTGACGCCCTCTGCTCAATGTCCCGCATTCCCGGCTGTGTCTCGTACCATGCCGCGCAGGTATTCGTTGAAGCCCGCGGAGGTAATCAATTCTTCCAGAGGCAGGTGTATGCGATAGCGCCAGTAATGCTCCGGGTTGGCTGGCACACTGATTTGCTCTTCATGAGGATCTTCGCGGCGAAGCCCCGCGTCCATGGCCAGCAGGTCTTGTAGCGGCAAGATGGCCCACATGGCTGGGGAGTGCAGATGTTGCACGATGATGTCTCGTGCGATCCAGTCTTCGCAGTAAAACGGTGCCCCCCCGCCATGCCCCAAGACTTGGTTGTAAAAACGCTGCGTAACCGCTGGGTCTTGCTCCCACCAGCCGCGAATGGTAGGCATGTCGTGGGTCGAGGTGCTCACGATCGAGAGGTAAGGGGCATCGGCAGGATGGGCAAATTCTACTTTGTTGCTTTTGGGCATGCGCTGGATTTCGAGGCTCAGGATCCCCAGCTCTTTCATCACGGGCGGCACACAGTCGGGCACCATACCCAGGTCTTCCCCACAGACTAGCATGTCGGTGGCCTCTTTGACCGGAGGCAGCTTGGTGAGCCCCTGATCGCGCCAGAAATCTTCGTGGCGGTAGTAAAAATACTCAGTGTAGAGCTCGTCTAGTTTCTCCTTCACCCAGCCATCCAACTCCTGGTAGCTGCGGGTGAAGTGCATCGCTACTCTTGGGTCGTAGGCTTCTTCCTCCGACTGGTAATTGGGTAGCAAGATAACCTCCGTGATCAGGCTGTATAGCCCTGGACGCACCCGCTCGAAGTATGCTTTTGATTCGGGAAAGTGTAAGACTTTGTCGTCGATATAAGCTTCGATCTGCCGCTGGGTTTTGAACTCGGGCTTGAAGCTGTACATGCCAGGATAGGGCTCGTCCAAAAACTCGCGGCGCACCGAGCTGGCATGCTCGGCAAAGTGTTCCTCCAGAATGTGCCAGCGAATGTATGGCTCGGTCAGGCGCTCTTTGTCAAACCAAAGCCCACGCGCCGATAGCTCGTAGGTGTTGTAGGGCAGAGAGGGGTTGAACTGCCCCAAAATACCTTGGGTCTGAGTGGCCGGAATCTGCCAAATGCGAAAAAAGCCCAAAATGTGGTCGATACGATACGCATCAAAATAGACGGACATCTTCCGCATGCGTCGTCGCCACCATTGGTAGCCATCCTGCGCCATCACCTCCCAGTTGTAAGTGGGGAAGCGCCAGTTTTGACCAGCCACCGCAAAGTCATCTGGTGGCGCACCGGCTTGCCCGTCCATGTCGTATAGCTCTGGCGCTACCCAGGCGTCTACCGAGTGGCGATAGATGCCGATGGGGATGTCGCCTTTGAGTACGACGCCGTTGTGGCGGGCATAGGTAGCCGCCTCCAACATCTGCTGGTGCAGGTGATACTGAATAAAGTAGTGGATGGCTACATCGTCGTAATGAGCCTGCTGTGGCGAGGTGAAAGTACGAATGGCCTCCTCATGGTGGACCCTGTGCTCTGGCCACTGGCGGAAGTTGGGGTTGCGATAGCGATCGCGCAAAGTGGAAAAAGCCGCATAGTCGCGTAGCCAGTCCTCGTTGCGCTCAAAAAAGGCCAGAAAATCCGGATCGCTCAGGAAGCGCTCTTTCTCCTGATCGTAGAGCAGCTTGAACCAGCGCGACTTCAGCGCCATCACCGCTTCATAGTCTACGCTTTCCAAGGCATTGAGGCGCTCGCCCTCGTTGCGTAGCTCCAGCAAGGTTTCGGGATCTTGCAGCTCGGCGATGGCGTCGGGGTTGCAAAACATGGGATGCAAAGCAAAAACAGAAATCGCAGAGTAGGGATAGCTGTCGATCCAGGTATGGGTAGCCACCGTGTCGTTGATCGGCAAAATCTGAATCAGCTTCAGGCCCGTCTGTTTGGCCCAATCTACCGTGAGCTTGAGGTCGAGAAATTCGCCTACCCCCAGGCTTTGGCGGCTGCGCAGCGAAAAGACCGGAATGGCTACGCCTGCGCCTTTCCAGTTTCCTATCGGATAGCGAAAGGCCTCTTCGGTGTGAACGGTCAGTTGTTTTTTGCGCCGTGTGGCGGTGTAAAGCAGGGATCGATTGGTCCCTGTTTCCCAGGTGATGAATACTTTGGCCACCGGGTCATAAATCCCATATTTATATTCTATCACTTGACTACCCCCCTTGAGAGCGATGTCGGCCCGCCAAAGCGGAAACTCCGCGTCATCCATGATCACCGCTTTACGCTCGTCCCATGCGCCTAGGGCTTCATGGCTGCCTAGCACTGCCATCACGTATTTGGGGTCGATGCGAGGTGCGCGCAGTTGCAGGCGACGGATCGAGCCAGTTTTGGGGGTCGCGAGGGCGTCGTTGCTGGCCTCGCGCCGCATGAGCACCCGCGTGAAAGCCGAGCTAAACAGCGCCTGCCCCTCTTCGTAGCGCGAGCGCCACTGGTCGTGAAAGTCCACCACGTTGAAGCGATGGGCGTTCAGCGGATAGATGCGATTATCTCCCGCTTCCCATTCGTAGCCATTCCCCCCGTGGTCGATCACGTACTTGTAGGTCAATTCACCCTTAAAATTTTCCGGCAAATCTAGTGGCACCTCCCAGCGGCCACCGCCGAAAAAATGCAAAGGCAAGGCTTTTTCTGGGTTCCAGGCGCCGAGCTCGGGTAGGTTGCCACAGACCAGCAAGCGTTGACCCCACTGGGTCTGAAAGTGAATGTGAAAGCGAAGATTCATAGGGTAGTTAGCCTTCGTAGTGCATAAACAGGCCACTGTGGCCTATCGGCAAACTTAACAACAAACCCTCGCATCGGAAAAATCGGGTCGCGGAAACTGCGGATTTGTCAAAATAATCTCTGCTTTGGTCCTTTCACGAGCGAGGTAATTGGCTGCGAAAGGCGCGAAGCTTTTCCACATCCTTTAAGCCAGGCTTCACTTCGAATTTGCTGTTGACATCCAGGGCATGCATATGGGGGAGCTGCCAATCGCCCATCCCTGAGCCGTGCTCCGGCCCGATACCCCCGCTCAGGAAATAGGGCTTTTGGCTGGGATAGTCTGCTAACAAGCGCCAGTCGAAAGCATAGCCATTGCCTCCGGGCAGTTTGCCTTTGGTATCAAACAAGAAGTAATCGACTACCGACTCGTAATGGGCCAGGGCCGCGAAGTCAAACGATTCCCCCACGCTGAAGACCTTGATCACTCCTAGCCTTTGGCTTCGCAATTGCTCGCACAGCTCTGGCGGTTCATGGCCATGCAACTGCACTAGATCCAGCTCAAAGGCGTCCACGGTGTCCTCAATCTGACATTGGTCTTCATTCACGAATATCCCCACCTTTTTGGCTTGGGTAATCTCGCGGGCAAAAAGCGGGTCGAGATGACGCCCGGCGTAGCGCGAGGAACGCACGTGGAAGATAAACCCCAGATAGTCAGGTGCAAGAGCAAGGATCGCTTCGATGTTCTCGGGGTCGCGCAGGCCGCAGATTTTGAGGTGCATGTGAAATGGGACTTGATTAAAGCAACGGTTTATGATTCGTAACCGCCAATTGGAGTAAGGGTTTATTCAATAAATCAACCACTCTCCCATTCAACCACTTTGAAGTATGGCATGGCTGATAGGCTGCAAGCTGCGGCATGGTGAAGCGCACGATCGGCAGCGGCATAGCCGCGACGGAGGGTTGACTTTTTTCACAACACTGGCCGCACGATCACCACTGCTCCCCCGCCCGGCGCAAGGTTGACGGTTAGCTCGGCTTTTTGATCCACAGCTTTGGTTGTTTGATTCCATTCCTGGCCCAGGCGGTCCGCGTTTAGGCCGTCAGTGAAAATGGTGGCTTCGAAGCGAAAGCCCTCAGGCAAGTAGCTCAGGTCAATGTCTACGCTGCGGGCCTCCCAATTGTTGATCGCCCCGATGTACCAGGTCATTTCCCCTTTGCGACGCGCTATGACCGCGTATTCGCCCCATTCGCCTGCTTGAACGTAGGTTTGCTCCCAGTAGGCAGGAAGCTCTCGCCAGTAAGCCAGCAGGTCTGGCGCTTGAGCGTAGGCAGTGGGCATGTCGGCGAGCCAACGCATCGGCATGTCGTACAACAAGGGAAGCGCCATTTGCTGGGTGCGGGTACCCGCCGCCATAGGGAGGCCTGGTCGGCTGCGATAGCTGTGCTGGTGGCCATGTCGCATGGCCGCCATCGGCTGAAAGGAAGGGCCCATCAGGTTGCGCAGAAACAAGGCGTCGAGGTGATCAGTGGGCTGGGTACCTTCCGGTTCGGAGAGGTTGTTCCACTGGCTACGGCTCCCCTCGGCGGCTAGTACATGGGGATAGCGATGGCTGAGGCCATCGGGGGGAGCACTGCCTTCGAAGATCAGCATGAGCCGATGAGATTTGGTGGCGCGCGCCAGCTCGGCTTGCCAATCAGGGCGATCAGATTCTCCGCGCACGATGATGCCCGCCACTCCCCAATCGGAGAGAAAGCCCAGGGTAGCAGGCAACTGCTTCATCAGTGGCTCCGCAGGGCAGGTCAGCCAAAGGCCAACCTTGGCCGCCTGAGCCTTCGCCGAAAGGATGGATAAGTCCAGGCTGGGATTGATGAAGGTCAGGTCTGAGTCGCTGGCCCAAACCGAATCCACGCGCAGATACGGGATATGGTGCCGTTGGGCAAAAGCCAGGTAGTACAGATAGGTGTCGAGGTTACAACCTAGCTCGAAATCGACCTGTTCGAGGTTCCAGTTGGTCCACGCCGGGCCGATCATGGCACCGGGCATGCGCCATAGGGTGTCGTCGTCTGATGCGGAGAGACTGAGCAGCCGCGTCAAGTCCTGATCGAGCAGCTGCTGATCCGTTTCGGCCACCACGAAGATGCGCCAGGGTAGGGTCGCGGGGCTAGCTACCTCCGGTAGCAATAGCGAGTCGGGCTGTGGGCTGAGTCGCTGATTGGAGGCATAAATAGACTGAGGAAAGGGCTTACGCTGCCAGACTGCCATCAGGCCCAGGCTGTCCTTGGGGTTGGGTTGGAGCATCATGGTGGGATAATAATGCTCGGATAGGGTGCCAATCACCAGTCGAGCCCGGTCGTGCGTCCTGACAAGCAGGGGAAGACGGGCGTAAGGGCCGACCACCGAGTCGAGAAAGCCCCCGAAAAACTGACGGGCAAAGGGCAACTGAGGCGATGATTGCCAGGCCTGATCACTCCAGCGGGCCCACAGTTCAGGATCCTGGGGTAGGCGAGGGGTAAAGGTTTCATCCACTACGTGGACCCTGTCGTCGTTGCGCAATTCCCACCGGTAAGCAAAGCCTACGTCGTACACCCGCAGCAGCAGGTCGATGGGCTCTTTGAAGCGTACCCGCAGCTCGTGAGCCTGATGGTGCAAAGAGGCGCGTCGGTAGTAGCGGCTGTGATGATTGCTATCGATCTGCTGAACGATCATGGTATCGATGGCTCGGGGCTGGAGGAGGACGCCCGAGGACCACAGCGCAAGGCCGATTTGGCTGCGGCCCATCAGCAGTTTTTCTTGGTAGCGCGCCTGAAGGTAGAGGCTGTCTCCTTGGCGATCGCTGGACCGAGCAGGAAG
>CAYVAP010000172.1:0-1951 GCA_964449365.1 uncultured Bacteroidia bacterium | reverse complement strand
GGGGCCTGCCACTAATTTGCTACCAGATGGCAGGGCCTCCTCCTCTTGGGCAGCCATAGGCCCTGGCGCTAGCAGCAGCAGCCAAAGTAGACAGGCTGTGAGGTGGGTCAGAGAAACATAGGTATCAGTTTTCATTGCGCAAAACAGATGTTACAGGAAAAGTTGGGGATGATTTAGCATGCGTCAGCGGACAAAATCCACTACTCAATTGCACATTTCGTGCCTTTTGCTGCTACGATTTACGCAATACGTTCGTTCAATCCGAATAGTTGAAAAAGAGAAATAGCCTGGGACACATTGCTGGAGCACTCGTTCAAGATCTTTTTCAGGGGAGGTCGAGAAAATTCTTCAGGATTTGCGCCCCTACCGTACCGCTCTTTTCAGGATGAAACTGGGTTGCGTAAAAATTGTTGCGGTGCAGCGCTGCACTGAAAGGCAAGATGTATTGGGTGCTAGCGACGGTATCGGGGCCACTGGCCACATAGTAGCTGTGCACGAAGTAGACGTAGGGCTCTGCCCCTAAGTCTCTCATTAAGGGGCTGTTGACCTGTTCTAGCCGGTTCCAACCCATGTGTGGTACCTTGTATGCTTGGTCAGGAAAGCGCCTTACTTGCTCAGGGAAAATCCCTAGGCAGTCGACAGGCCCCTCTTCAGAATGGCTACACATGAGCTGCATTCCCAGGCAAATGCCTAGTACGGGCTGGCGTAGGGAGCAGATCAACTGATCGAGCCCCCGCTGCCGTAAATAGCGCATGGTACTGCTGGCTTCTCCTACTCCCGGGAAGATGACCTTGTCTGCGGCGCTAATCACCTCAGGCTCATCGCTCAGGGTAGCTGTAACACCGAGACGCTCCAAAGCGTATGTAACAGATTGGACGTTTCCGGCATTGTATTGGACAATCGCTAGTTTCATTTGGCTGTGGGATTGATCAGGTGGCGTGCTCAAATCATATGTTTTCGATTGATCGACTCATTGATCGGCAAAAACAAAGGTACCAGAAGATGCTCACATTCGCAGGCAAAATCCTACGTGTGGGCACGGTATAAATTTTACCTTGGTAAAGAGGCCTTTGTGTGCGATGTTGTTTTTTTACCAAGCCACCCTGACTGATGACGATGCATTATCTATTTTCGCATGAAACTACAATCTGCCAAAACCTTCATCCTCGATAAGCTTCGAAATGAACTACCCGTCAACCTCACCTATCACGGCTTAGCCCATACCTTGGATGTGTACCAATCTGTTACTGAGATTGGGCAACAAGAAGGAATCACTCGGCGCGATTTGACGCTGCTACAAACTGCGGCCCTGTTTCACGACGCTGGTTTCATCCACACCTATCAAGGCCATGAGGTAGTAGGGTGCGAAATTGCGCGTGAGCACCTTCCTGACTTTGGCTATCAGCCCGGTGATATCGAAGAAATTTGCGGGATGATCATGGCTACTCAAGTGCCTCAGAATCCACAAAATCACCTGCAGCAAATCATGTGTGATGCCGACCTCAATTACTTGGGCCGCGATGATTTCTTTCCCGTGGGCCGAAACCTTTACAAGGAATTTTTGGAACAGCAGGTAGTGGAAGACGAAGAGAGCTGGAACCGTTTACAGGTGCGCTTTCTAGAAAACCATCGCTACTTCACCCGCACGGCCAAAGACGAGCGGGCTGATCGCAAGGCCATCCACCTCGATCAATTGCGTCGCTTGGTAGCTTCCTATGGCCAAACTGGCTGAGCCTGATACCATCTTGGCCTGAAAAAGCTCGTCTCTCCTATACGAACGGTCAGGGGTATGAGGGGATAAGGTGGTCAGGTACAGCATGTACCTTCCGTTCCTATTGGCTCACTCATGGCCGCGCCAAGCAGCTAGGTTTACTTTGAACGTTGAACCGCGAAACCAATGACTAGTGCTCTGTCAACTCCCGAATGATGGGTGATCGCTGCATCTTTTTCC
>CAYVAP010000171.1:1379-8343 GCA_964449365.1 uncultured Bacteroidia bacterium | reverse complement strand
ACGAAGTTGCGATATACGCCTTCTGATGGCTGCCGCTTTATGAAGAGAGACAAATTGAGGCGGGGGGTAATGTTTTGCGAAATGGTCGCCCCGGTAATCACGGTGCGGGCGCGCGTCTGGGCATAGTCCACCCGCACGTAGGGCGTACGGGTGTCATAGAAGCTTACCCCTGTGCGTGGCCCCAGGGTATAGCGATCATAGCGAGCAAAAAATGGATCGCGCCACAAGTCGCGCGGCATGAATCGCTCTTCCACCCCTTCGATCAAGACCTGATAGGGCTTGCCCGTCTGGCCGAGGCTCTGCACGAAGCCCGGCACGTGGTCCAGTTGATCCCAATAGTGGACGCGGTCCAACTGCGGCGAGGCCAAGGGCCGAAAGTCGCGATGCGCGAAGAGCGCCTCGGGATACACCCAGCGCGTTTCGGGCTCAATCTCGGGCACCTGGGCCGAGTCGGCAGTGACACTGTCGGGCTGCGAGCCGAAAGGGTTGGTGCCAAACTGGCCGTTTGGTGAGGTGAAGCCTCCGGTGTTGCTGGGACGATTGTTGAACCCACTAAGACCGCCTTGCCCCCAACTCGTCAGAGGAAGCAAGCAGGCCATTAGGATCACAAGCAAGCGGGCGCGGCACATTGGTTCGGAGGATCTATCCAAGGCAAAAAAGGGCTTGGTTAGGTATAAGGTGATGCTTCAGCCTGCTGAGGTTGGTTGCAGTTCGCGAATCATGGTAGAAAAGATGTGGGTCAGCTTGGGCTCGGCTTCGTTGGCCACGGCGATGACCTCTTCCAGCGTTACCGGATGTAGGTTGTCAGGGTCGCCGATGTCGGTCACCACTGAGATGGCACACACCCGCAGGTCCATGTGGCGGGCCACCAGCACTTCGGGCACGGTAGACATTCCGATCACGTCGCCCCCGATGATGCGCATGTAGCGGTATTCGGCGCGGGTCTCCAGGTTGGGGCCCGTTACGGCCACGTATACGCCCTTGTGAATGCGGTAGCCTCGCTGCTGCCCGATTTCCAGGGCACGATCGATGAGGCTCGGGTCGTAGGGGCGGCTCATGTCAGGAAAGCGCGGTCCGAACTCGGAGAGGTTGGGGCCAATCAGCGGATTGACGCCTTGAAGGTTGATGTGATCGTCGATCAACATCAGGTCGCCGTTTTGGTAGTCGAGGTTGACAGCCCCGCAGGCGTTGGAGATAAATAGGGTATGCACCCCCAGCATGCGCATGATGCGGATAGGAAAGGTCAGCTCGGTCATGGCGTAGCCTTCGTAGAAGTGCATACGCCCTTGCATGGCCACCACCCGCTTGTCACCAATGCGCCCAAAAATGAGCTTACCAAAGTGGCTTTCCACCGTCGAAATCGGAAAGTGAGGGATAAAGTTGTAGGGGATGATTTTTTCTTGTTCGATCTCTTGGCCCAGTCCACCCAGGCCCGTGCCCAAGATCACGCCGATCTCGACCGACTCGGCATATTGCCGCCGGATGTACTCAAATGCATCAGTAAGCTGCTTTTCCATAGGTTTGTCGCGAGCAGTAAGGGTTAATGAGGAACAGGCTGGCGAAGCGCTACACTACTCAGTGGGAGATTTTGGCCCAAAAGTCAACCCCCCACATTCGCCAAATGGCTGCAACGGTTGGGCGTGGCTAGCTTAGCTTTGCCCCACTAAAACGGTGGGCAAGTCCGTACCTCGCTGATTATCAGTGCCAAATCATCGAGGGGCCTCCTTTTTGAAAGACAAAGGGCAAAATAAAGGATTCTACGCACTTGACCGCACAGAAATCCATTTTTGACTAAACCCATCACAACCTTACCTCGTACCATTGCAGCATCGATCAAGACCACTGGCGCCCCCATCGGTTTTTTGGCCTGGATATTGGGTTAACTTTGTCAGTAAAGATCTTCATGAGGCAGCTCAAGACCTTTAGGGAAAAAGTATGACTCGCTCGCCCTAAAATATTGACTTCCAAAAGGAGGATTTTTTTAAGGATCGATGTAATCGAACGTGGGATTTCGTCCTATCCCATGAATTGGTTTCTCCTTAAGCTTGTGGCGCCAAGCCACGCTTCGTTCTTTTGCATCATGATTTTTTTAGGACTAAGTAACCTTCTATGAGAAACTACTTCTGGAGTGTCTCAGTCGTAACCTTAGGTACAGTCGTCGCCCTCTTGCGCTATGAATCCGAGGGAGCCACGGTCGCCGCAGACAGCCCACCCATCACGCGGGTTTCGCAATCGGCAGCCTTGCTCAAGCATCAGCAGTCGCACCTGCGCACCATTGACCCCCTCGATATCGACATTGTACCTACTATCAAACCTGTACCGGCAGGGGTCCCGCTGAGTAGTGCCTTTGGCATGCGTAAGCACCCAATCCTAGGGGTAGACAAAATGCACTTGGGCATCGATTTTCCCGCTCCCGCCGGAACGCCAGTCTTGGCCACCGCCACTGGTCGCGCTCAACGGGTGTATGCCTTGGGCGACAGCAGTTCTTATGGAAACCACATCGTCCTCCAACACGATGAGGTGTATGAAACGCTGTACGCTCACCTTTCGCGTATCGCGGTCGAGGCAGGGCAAATTGTCGAAGAAGGAGATACCATTGGCTACGTAGGTTCTACGGGTCGATCCACCAATGACCACCTCCACTATGAGGTGCTCGAAAATGGGGTGAGGGTTGACCCTCAGGAATTCCTCTAACTTTTTTCTTCATAACTACATTCAAAAAGCCGATCTCACATACGAGATCGGCTTTCTTGTGCGCTTTGGTGTGGTGCGGCTTTGCCATCTGTCGTCAAATGCTTGTTGATTAATCACTGGCAGGTAAGAAGGCAGCCCTCGATTTCGGAATGCTTAGTACGCGTCATGGCACACATATTTCGCAGCAAGCGGTATTCAGTGGCGGTAGGTGAGATCAGCGCGCGCTGCGATGCACAGGTATGAGCGGCTGTTGAGGCATTGCATGCCAAAACCGTACCCTATGACCCCTATGGTCCGTTCACAAAGGTGACTAAACGAATCTTTCGCGTTTTTCTTATAAAAAATGTGAGGAAGTCGCATCTATTTGTTTGTTTTAGCGTATTGAATAACATACCTTCTCAAATCGAACGATCGCAAGTAATATAGCTCGGGCACAAAGCTTGAGTGTAGGCAAATTTCCTAAACATCTTTGCCATGAAGCGTTCGATGACTCTTTTTTCTTTCTTCTTGGTTGGTATCACGGCGGGCTACCTGTCCGCTCAGCCAGGTCATTACGACCCGGAATTTGGTGAGCAGGGGGCGCTGAGCTTGCCCCTCTACGTGAATGATGTCCTTCAGGCCGCTCTTGCCGAAGCCGTACAGGTACAGCCTGACGGCAAAATCTTGGTAGCTGGCCGCTATGACCTGATCGACCCCTGGGCGGGCGAGCAGGTCTTTTTGTTGCGCCTCGATGCTCAGGGGCAGCCGGATGTATCCTTCGGCCAACAGGGATGGCTGACCGAGGGGTTTGGCTTTGGCTGGCGCGGCATGCTTCCGCCTTGCTACCTGAGCGATGGCAGCCTGCTCGTGGCTGGCTATGGTAGCGATAGCCTAGCCCCCAATCGCACGGAGATACGCATGCTGAAGCTTTTGCCCAACGGCCAGCTCGATCCGAGCTTTGGCACCCAGGGGCGCCTCTACCAACCCCTGGGCAACGCGTACGCAGACGTGCTGGCCATGTACCTCGATCCAGCAGGTACCCTGCGCCTGATCGGTCGCGATGGGGACCAGGGCTTGGTGCTCATGGAGCTGAGTGAGCAAGATAGCTTGGTTATGCGCCATCGCTTCGATCCGCTGCTAGAATCCGCCCTCAGCGGTGTGCGCCTCAAAGCCGTGCATCATCAGCCCGATGGGAAACTGCTGGTAGCCGGAGAGACCTTGCCTACCCTGCAATATCCCAACGGCGACCTGATCCTCGTGCGCTTCGAAGCAGACTTCACGCCCGACCTTACCTTTGGCCAAGCGGGGCTGGCCCACTTGGACTTGTCCCCATCTGTCCAAACGCCCATCACGGAGGGGGTAAGCCAGGTACTCGTTCAGCTCGATGGAAGCATTTTGGTGGCTGGTAGCCGTCGCTCGCACTTGGGGCGCACGGATTTGTTGCTGCTGCGCCTGCAAAACGATGGCACCCTCGATCAAAGCTTCGGAGACGGAGGGGCCGTGTATGTCCCTATGCATCAGCCCCTATTTCCTGCGGATGGCGTAGAGGCTACCGCGCAGGAAATGGCGCTGCAAAGCGACGGGAAGATTTTGCTCACCGCCAAGTGGGGACCGTACCAGAATGAGTGGCCCACTGCGGTGCTGCGCTTCGACGCTGAGGGGCAACTGGACCCTGGCTTTGGGCAGGGAGGGGTGGTATTAGGGGGACATGACAGCTTGGCCATTCAGCACACCAAACTCGCTCTGCAACCTGATGGGCAGTTGATGTTAGCTGGGACTACGGAGCAACGTGGCAGCTACGACCTGAGCCTCCATCGATTGATGACCCGCTTCCCTCAGAGCACACAGGTACCGTCCGCCGAGGCACCGGTGCAAGGGCTGCGCATCTATCCCAACCCGGTAGGCGATGCACCTTTTCAGTTGGGCTATCACCTCACCGAGGCTCAACCCGCGCAGGTACAGCTCTTTGACCTGACCGGACGGCGATTGGCTCAGCTTCAGTCCGCCACTTCACAGCCTGCCGGTGATCAGCAGGTATCGATCCAATTGCCCGCCGGGCTACCCAGTGGGCATTATCTGGTGCAGGTGATCACCCCTGAGGGACGCCAAACGGCGCACTTGCTCAAGCGATGATCCATTTTTTTCAAAAAAAATCGAATCGAATGAATGGTTTCTGCTCGCCTACGACTCTAATAGATAGGTGGCCGAGATCAAGAAGCGAAAGCTTCCCTACTTCGGTTCGTTCTTTTGAAGAGATTTACTGGGAAAGCGTTTGCCTCCGTTCCGGTTATGCGTCGGGCGGAGGCATCCCTCGTTTGGGGGTTAGGGTAGCTTTTCCCTGCACGGCGCGCCGTTGTAGATGGTTGGGGTCAGTTCCGGCAGGTCTGCTCGAAGTGATAGCTCCGTCGTCGCTCGTTTTCCAAGATGACAAAGAAGTCTTCGAGGAAGCGCAGCGCTTTTTCGCGGGAGCTTGGGTCGAGTAGGGGCCAGTTTTCGATTTCGCTGATCATGGCAGGGCGCTGGGCGCGAAATCGGGCATAGACTTTTTCCATCTCGGCCTGCGGACGGCAAAAGCCACGATACTTTCGCTCGGTCACCATGCTGATGCCGAGCTGCGGATTGGGCTTGGCGTAGGGGGCATCGACCAGCCCGCAAAAGTCGAAGTCGTAGGGGATGGCCAGCGGAAGGGTAAAAGTGTCGGTCTTGACCAATTTAATGTTGTGTAGGCCAGGAATAGACCAATCGGTGTTGCCGATCATGAACTGAAAGGTACTCATCAGATTGGTCAGCCCGATGTCGGTCGAGCTGGGATGGACTTTTTCGGTCTCGCTCTCCCAGCCCCCAAGCCGCTGGGCCAGCACGTCGACGGGCTCGATCACGAAGCCAAATTGCGGCCAGGGATCGTATTTGCCTCCGGTATCTACGAAGTGTACCTGCAAGGGACGTACTCGAAAGCTGCTGTCAGTCAGGTGGTTGTATAGGCGATAGGTCAGGTACTCGAGGTGTACCAGTTGGTCGAATTTGTCATTTCTCGGTCGGCAGGGCAGCACCAACTTTACCTTGTCTAGGCCATCCAAGGGCGTACCTGCGAGGTCGCCCTTTTTGAAGTTGAGCTTGAGGGGCGGCAGCTTGCACAGGTTGCGGCGAAAATTTCCTCGGGCCTTGATCTTGAGGGGAAGAAAGGTGGTATCTGTGGTAGAAATTACGCCAAATTCGAAGTGGCGATACTCCCGGTCTTCATCGCGTTTATCTTTGAACAGGGGCTTGAGATCACCGCGGATCACTACCGACACCATCGCGGTGTCATTAAAAAAAGGAGCACTGACCGACTGCCCCTTGATTGACAGGCCAAGGCCGATCAAAAACCACCAGACGCAAAACAACAATCGCATAGGTACATCAGTAGATCGTACAACCGCTCACTTGCAACTTACACAAGATTTCTTCTTGTTTCGCGCGCACTTTTGAATTTTCACGCCTTTCATCATTTATGGCCCGATCAATGCCCAATATGCTTACCAGCATGCTTCGCCTCCGCTGTCCTCGCTGTCGACAAGGCAAGCTCTTCACCGTTGCCAACCCCTACAACTTCAAGCGGATGAACGATATGCCGGATCAGTGCCCCGTTTGCGGTCAGGACTTTGAGATCGAGCCGGGTTTTTACTTTGGTGCTACCTACGTCAGCTACGCCATCAATGTGGCTTGGCTGATACCCACCTTCCTGACTACCCGCTTTATCATCGGTTGGGAGTACCGTACCTTCGTGATCATCATGTTTTGCCTGCTCCCCATCTTGGTGCCTCTGATTTTTCGGGTGTCGCGTAGCATTTGGCTGCACTTTTTCGTTCGATTTGATCCCGAGTTGGCCCACCAAGTGGCTCAGCAATCGCATACAGATGGAAAAGGTGAATGAGCCGAGGCGGGAGGGCTTCAGTCGTAGGGTGCCGTCTTTGTCTCCTCTGCCATCGTCACGGTCTCATTTTCCCCTTCGATGCCGTATTCGCGCAGCTTTTTTTTGAGGGTGTTGATCGAGCCATACCCGATCACCCGACAGGTGCGCGACTTGTTGCGCCCATAGCGCTCGTAAACCCGACGCAGGTGCCGAGCCTCCACGTCGCGCCAGTTCTCGGAGCCGTCGGCTTTTGTTTGCCGCAATCGACGGGGCAGCTCTTCCATGGTCGCCACTTCGTCGCAAAACACGTAGAGGCGCTCGATCACTTGCTCTAGCTCGCGAACGTTGCCGGGCCAGGGGTAGGTCTCTAGGTGGCGGCGTACCTCCTCTGCGAGGCGC
>CAYVAP010000171.1:0-1369 GCA_964449365.1 uncultured Bacteroidia bacterium | reverse complement strand
GGCCTTCCGGTTCCAGTCCACGAACGACGCCGAGTACCTCCGCTGCGAGGCGCAGCGGCTTCGCTCGCTTGAAGAGGATGCGCTTTTCATGCAAAAAATGATCGATCAGCCGCCCGATTTCATCCACGCCTCGCTCATAGAGGGTGGGTATTTCCAGCTCTACCACGGCGAGTAGGTAGTACAGCTCCCAGCGAAAGGCGCCTTTGGCGCACAATCCTGAGAGATCTTGACTGGAGGTGGAGATGATCCGCACGTCGGGAGAGGATGATATCTGCGAAGCCCGGGCTAGCCCGGGTGCTCGCTGGATCAATTGTACCAATTGATGCTGGGCAAAAAGACTCAACTCATCCACGTCGCAGAGCATGAGGGTGCCCCCCTGGGCCAGTGATAGCGAGCCTGGCTGATCTGGCTGCCCAAAGAGCTGATCGAGAAATTGCTCCTCGGAGGTGGTGTGGCAGATCACGGTGACAAAGGGCGCTTCTTTGCGGGGAGACTGCTGGTGCAGATAGCGGGCCAGGTGAGTTTTGCCCGTACCACTCGCCCCAGAGATCAGTACCCGCACCTGGTCGTTCTGCCCTGCCCGGTACGCCTTCCGATAGATGGGCAGCATCCGTGGGGTCATGAATTGGGTTTCTTCGCGTGGGTGATCGAGGCCGTGCTGGCGAATCAGCACACTGTAGGCCCGCAGGTCAGGGTCTGCCACGATGCTTTGTAGCTGAGGACTGCCTTGGTGGTGGTGCCACAGTAGCAGGCGCGTATCGAGGGCAAGGCTTTGGTGGCCAAGGTACCAGGCCAGTTGCTGGATCTTGTCGCCAGTCTGAAGGAGTAAATCGAGCGATAGTGAGCGGTGGCTCAGCAGTAGGGTTTCTAGTCGGCTCTTTACCTCCGCGAGGTTGTGTCGCTGGGAAATGGCCAATAGTTTGACGCGAATGCTGCGCGCTGGATATCGCCGCTTCAGCTCGCGGGCCAACTGATGGGCGGCCTCTGCGAGCTCGGGATGGGGGTAGAGCAGAAGGTGCTCGCTATGCTGCCAAAAGTGCTGATGAAAGATGCCGTTGGGGCCCGTTAGGGAGGGAGCGCCCTCTCGTATATCTTCACCTTCGGTCAACCATGAAATGAGAATAGGCTTCATGAGTGGGGTTATTTCCCCCTAAAATAGCACTTTCGTCGCCTTATTTCCACTAAGTATTTGATAAAAGCGTTTTTTCGCCCGCTTTTACCGCTAAAATAAGCCATTTTCCCGAGATAAGGCAGGTAGCTAGTGCTTCGCATTCGAAATTCGTAATCAGGAATTCGTAATTGAAAGTGTTGCTGGTCAAGATTCTATGCGAATTTCGAATGGTTAATTACTTCATTCTGAAGGCACTAG
>CAYVAP010000170.1:0-8384 GCA_964449365.1 uncultured Bacteroidia bacterium | reverse complement strand
GCAACAATCGGTTGGGCCCCTATCATCGCTTGCATATCGACCAACTCAGTGGGTTTGCTAGCCTCTCAGGAGGTTACGAGCGCTATGCTGACCGGGCCATCAAGATCAACTATGAAGACCTCGTCGACGACACCGAAGGCCAAATGCGGCGGCTTTTCTCTTACCTGGAAATCCCCTGGCAGGGACAGGTGTTGCAAGATTTCCAGCAACAGCTCGAAGGCCAACGAATCGGCGACCCTACTGGCCGCAAAGCCTACAAGACTGTCTCCAAAGTATCGCTCAACAAGTGGCGTGAGACGATGAACACACCCGTGCGCAAACGATTTCTGCGGCATTACATCCAATTGCTAGACGCAGAAGATATGGCCATTCAAGGCTACGATAAAGGCGAAGTGCTCGCCGAGCTAGCCTCTCTATCCGTGCTTCCCTTCAAGGGGATTGTGCAAGACAACCTCGACTTGGTTTACAGCCACCTGCTGCGGACCCTCAACCTCAACCTCTTGCTGACCGGGGGCCAAACCCAGTGGGCTAGGGATTGGTATCTCAATTGACCGATTACATCAATAGCCAAACCAGTGCGCGATGACTTCGAGCCAGCAGTGATCGACCTATCGTATTTCTTATCCATCCCTGACCCCCCTATTCATGAATCAATTCGTGCTCAAGGTACGTGCCCTGCTCAATCGTCAAGGAGGCAGCAGTGCCAAGTATCTGGCCAACACTTCTTGGGTGTTTGCGGAGCGGGTGCTTTTGCTAGGCACATCATTTGTCGTGGGCGTCTACGTAGCGCGATACCTGGGCGCGGCTCAATTTGGGGTACTGGCGTATGCCCTCAGTTTCGGGCAGCTCTTTTCTGCCCTGGCCGTGATGGGGCTGGAGCGGATCCTGGTTCGCGAGCTGATCAATCGGCCCGATGCGCGCGGCGAGATTTTGAGTACTACGCTGCTGCTGCGACTTGCAGGGGCCATTGTCGCCGTAGGCATGGCCGTGATCGCCTCGACGAGCCTGGGCAACAGTTCTGCGGAAATCCTTGCCATTGCGATCATCACCGCAGGTAACATCCTACAGTCCTTTGCCGTGATCGACAGCTTTTTTCAATCGCAAGTTGAAGCCAAGCACACGGCAGTAGCGCGCTTCTGGGCCAGCATCCTGGCCACGGCTATGAAGTTTATCCTGGTGCTGATGAAGGCACCTTTGCTGCACTTCGTGATCGTTTATGGAGTCGAGACCAGTCTTTTTGGAGTGGGCCTATTGGTGCAGTATCTGCGAACTCAGAAGCGCTTCTGGCGTTGGGCACCTCAGTGGAAGCTTGCCGCCTCGCTCATGCGCGACGCCTGGCCACTGATCCTGGGCGGATTCATGATCAACCTTTACTCCCGAATTGACCGCATCATGATCAATGAGATGCTCACTCCTGTGGAGACAGGGGAGTACAGCGCCGGGCTGAAGCTATTTGAAACGCTCTCGTTTTTACCCGTCGTAATCTGCACATCGCTGTTTCCCGCCATTCTCAATGCACGAAAAAACAGTGCCACCAAGTACCAGCAGCGCATGAAGCAGCTCTATGGCCTCATGACGGGCAGTGCCTGGGTAGTGGCCATCGGTCTGGCTGTTACAGCCAGTTGGCTGGTGCCCCTGCTATACGGAGAGGAGTATCTCGCCGGTGCTAGCGTGTTGCAAATCGTGGCCTTTACGCTGGTACCCATCTCCATTGGTCTGGCTGTGAGCCAATATCTGATCGCGGAAAACATGGTCAAAGTAGATATGGCCCGTAAAATCATCGGCATGCTGTCCAATGTGGGGCTGAACTTTTATCTTATTCCCATCATGGGCATCATCGGAGCCTCTTGGGCGACCCTGGTCTCTCACGTGTTGACCGACATCCTGGTGATCGCCTTCACCCCTGCCCGCAATCAGTTTGGACCCATCTTGCGTGCGCTGGTAGGCATCGGAGCCTTCGAAGCCGTGCGGCAAAAACTCAAGCATAAACAATAGAGGGGCTCCTTTAGCCCGTACCCGGGAGCGGGGAGTACCTCACAGGTTGTACCAACCAGGGGGCTCTACAGCAAACCGGATACCGTAGGGGTTCTCCAGCGGTGCACCCCTGATCAACCCATGCGTAGCCCCATGGGTACCTGCACGAGGGCGCACTGCCGGGCGCCCCTACCTACACGGCCAAAGAAAAATAGCACCCAACCTATTGGGGAATCGAAATTTTTAATGCCTGCTGAGAATAGCTGACTTAACATGAGCTAGGAGCTTTTATCACTAATTATCAATTGGTTAAAATGTTATTTTGAGCCCTGGTTTCTGGGCCAAATAGTCCCTCTGGAATGACAGCAAAGCCGTGGGCTCGGCCGGATTTCTGGACTTAGCGCTGGCTTGTGCCTAATCCGGCCGAGACAGATGAGACTTGTCATAAGTAGCCCGCCCTATGGCGGCAAATCTTGCCTTCCCTGTCAGCCATATCGCCTAAGCTTTCTCCCGGCGGTCGAAATGACAGGGTTTTGAAAGCCAGGAAACTCCGAACTCACGTTACTTAGGTAAACCTTGAGGCTTCTCCTCCTGCGTGCTTCTGTGGACCAACATTGCCCAGGGGCGCTTATGGGGGGCACCCCTGGAGAATGCAAATAGTTTTTCTGTCAGAAAATTTCTTAACTGCGGATAACCGTTGAAATTTGTCATACCCAACGAAAGGTCTTGGACGAACCGGTATGAGTTTTAATCCTTGCAAATTATTATATTTCGAAATATTGAACTTATAAATTTTTATTCATTTGAGGGCCAAATTCTTACCTCCCCTGAGGCCGATGAAAAAGTATTTTTTGGGCTAAATTTTACACGATCCGATTGACTCGGCTTTTCTGCTTGTTGAGTCATTCAAAATGGCCTTTAAAACCGAAAGACTTTAGAAAAGCGGTCGTTCTGCCTATTTTTAATTTCTATCAAGATGCGCATCCTGTCAGATTTCCGTCTTAGATCGAAACCTTTCTTTCCCTGGTCAAAATATTTCAACCAAGACTTTTCAGACATGACAGATCTTTTTGCTCAACCTACCTTACTCAAGCGACTGCTTTGGTTTGGTTGTTTCCTGATCCTCTTCTATCCCGACGCTGTCAAGGCGCAAGCTTTTGATCAGTACACCCTCAATCTTAATGGAAACACACTGAACAATGGTACTACCCTAGAATTTGGCCCCGATGGGCGACTCTATGTCGGGGAGCGATATGGATTAATCCGGGTTTACACGATCGCACGGAATGACGCCGGAGGCAATGTGTCCTATGATGTTACCGCGGCCGAGACCATTAATTTGGTCCAGCAAATCCCCAATCACAATGATAATGGTCAGCCTGGTGGCAACTCTGAGCGCCAAGTAACGGGGCTTACGGTGGATGGAACGCCTGCTAATCCGGTCATTTATGTAGGGTCTAGCGACTCTCGGGTTGGCGCCGGGGGAGGGCAGGGGGATATTAACCTCGACACAAACTCCGGAACTGTTACCCGTCTGACTTGGAATGGGAGCACCTGGGAGGCAGTAGATATTTTGCGGGGCCTGCCCCGCTCAGAAGAGAACCATGCCAACAACGGGATGCAGATTGTTGAGATTAATGGCACCCGCTACCTGCTCATTACGAGCGGTGGTAATACCAATGGTGGAGGGCCCTCCAATAACTTTGCCTACAGCACTGAGTTTGCCTGGTCAGCGGCCGTAGTAGCCCTGGACCTGGACGCGATTGAGGCCATGCCCATCCTTACCGATAACCGCTATAATCCAGCTCGGGATTACGTTTTTGACCTGCCTACCTTGGATGATCCTACGCGTCCGAATGTCAATGGGATCACAGATCCTACTGCCCCTGGTTATGATGGGATTGACGTAAATGATCCTTTTGGTGGAAATGATGGGCTGAATCAGGCTATTCTGGCAGATAACATCCCGTTGAAAATGGTATCACCAGGCTATCGTAACACCTACGATCTCGTGGTGACAGCCGATGGTAAGCTATATGTAACCGACAACGGCGGCAACGGCGGCTGGGGAGGCTATCCTGAAAATGAGGCTAACCCGCTAACGATTACCAACAACTTCCGTCCCGGAGAGCCTGGGAGCAGCAACTTTGACCCAGATAATACAGAACCCCAAATCAACAACAAGGATCACCTGAATCTGGTCACCACGGATATCCAAAGCTACCCCTTCAACTCGGTTTACGGGGGACATCCCTGTCCCATCCGGGCCAATCCGGGTTTGGCATATGACAATAGCGGGTTTCCTTTTAATGCCGGAGGAGCAGGCCTTTTCACCAAAGGAGCACACAGCCAGATTGGGGGAGGTCCAGATGAATTCTTCAGAACTCAAATCCTGGATCCTTCTGATCCCAACTTCGCCCAACGCTCTTTGCCTGTTAACTGGCCTCCGGTCGAGCCTTCGCTTATCAATGTCGATAATGCAGACTTTCGCAACCCAGGAGAAACCAACCCCGACGGACCAGATGATATCAGCATTACCCTCTGGAAAAACAATACTAATTCGATTGCCGAGTATACAGCCACGAATTTTGGTGGTGCGATGGTCGGAGATTTGATTGCGGGTCGCAACGGAGGCGGGTTTCTTCATCGCCTTGCTCTCAACCCGGATGGCTCCTTGGACCAAATGTATGAGGATTGGCTTGCTACCAGTTCGGCTGGTAATGCGCTTGGGCTCGACTGCCAAGGCGATGATGATATTTTTCCGGGGTCGATTTGGGTAGCTAACTTTAACAATAGCATCCATGTCTTCGAGCCGAATGACTTCCTGCTCTGCCTAGATGAAAATGACTCCGCTTTCGATCCGATGGCTGATTATGACAATGATGGCTTTTCCAATCAGGATGAAATTGATAATGGTACTGACTTTTGTAACGGGGGCTCCCAGCCCAATGATTATGACGAGGATAAAATATCCGATCTTAACGATCCGGATGATGACGACGATGGCCTCGTGGATGCCAATGACCCTTTTCAGATTGGCTACCCAACGGATTTGCCCGTACTCAATGAACTGTTCAACTATGCATGGAAGCAAGGCTATGCCAACCTTGGCTTTACAGGGCTGATGAACGACGGGAATACTGGTCCGAACTGGCTCGATTGGCTTTCTAACCCTCAGGGTACGCCTAATGATATTCTGGGGGGGGCTGTGGGGGCCATGACTGTCTTTCAGACAGCTGGTGACGCCCTGACCAACGATCAGCGCAAAGCATTTCAGTATGGAGTGAATGTGAGTACTGCAACGGGTCTTTTTGTAGTGGATGGCATCATGAAATCTCCTTTTCATACCTTCGGAGCTGGTCAGTCTCAAGGCTTGTATATCGGAGATGGCTTTCAGGACGACTACTTGAAGATCGTCATCGGCTCCAATCAGGAAGTACGAGTAGAGGGAGAGGCTGGGGGAACGTTTTTTTCCGCTGTCGCGCCGGTGGATATTAACCTGCCTGACAACCTCGTAAGCCCCAATCTGCGTTTCATGTTTGTCGTAGACCCAGTGGCCGGTACGGCTCAAGCCCGCTATCAGATCATCATCAACTCAGGGACTAACACGGGCGAAGGTCCTGTCTTGGACCTGGGTACTCCGATTGCGCTATCAGGTAACTTACTCACAGCCGTACAGTCAGGCACCACGCCTTTGGCCGTTGGTATGATTGGTACAGCTGGAGCGGGTAATGCTTTCCCTGCTAACTGGGAATCGCTTTATGTTACCCCCAAAGGGCCTTACGTATCCAATCCGATGCCGGATGTGGAGCGTTTTACGGGTTCTGCTGACGAGACGATTGACCTGGGCAGTTACTTTGGTGACGACCTGGGTACGGATAACCTTACTTACACTGTCGAGAGTAATACCACTTCACTCATTGGTGCGAGCATCAGCGGCGGTGATTTGACCTTGTCCTTCCCAGCTATAGGCAACCCTGATGCAGGACTTATCACCATCAAGGCGACTGATCTGGATAACCTATCTATCGAGCAAACCTTTGCCGTAACGGCTATTGAGCCACAAGCGCTCCTCTTTC
This sequence comes from uncultured Bacteroidia bacterium, assembly GCA_964449365.1. Lineage (GTDB taxonomy): Bacteria > Bacteroidota > Bacteroidia > J057 > J057 > CAYVAP01. The sequence continues at coordinate 2,331 of CAYVAP010000170.1, read as the reverse complement.
GGGTCAATGCGGGTGGGCCTACCATCGGGGCTATCGATGGCGAAATGGACTGGGCCAGCGATAAAAATGGGCCCTCTATCCCCAGTGATGGCTTTACTTTCGTGGGAGGTTCGCATTTCGTCGCCTACAATGATCCAGTGAATTGGTCTTCGCTCAACGATCCCGACATCGTGGCCACTACCCCTTGGGATATTATGAATACTGAGCATGGTGATTTTCTCAGTTCGACCGATGAACTGAAGTACACCTTTGACGTGGGGACGCCAGGAATGTATCAGGTTCGCTTATTTTTCAAGGATAGTTATACTCAAACCGCCAATCCCGGTACGCGTCTTTTCGATGTCTTGATTGAAAATCAGGCGATCCAGGGACTTAATCCCGTCGATCTATCCGCAACCTATGGCCATAAAACGGGAGTAATTGTCGTCGTATTTGCCACCACAGCCGATAACCTTCTCGACATTGAGTTTATTCATGATGTAGAGAATCCCATCATCTGTGGGATCGAAATTCTCTCAGCACCCGGTGGGCCAAGCTATCCCGAACTCGTTCTCGACCCGGTCGAGGACCAAGAGCACTCGGAGGGCGATGAGCCTATCCTCAGCCTTGTTGCTTCAGGGGGTAATTTTGTTGAGAACCTCACTTATTCGGCGAATGGACTTCCCCCAGGCCTGAGCATCGAACCCACCAATGGCTCCATCCTTGGAACCATAGACGCCGGGGCCGCTGATAACAGTCCCTACAACGTAACGGTCACCATTGACAAGCCTTCCAGCTCGCCGGTGAATGAAACCTTTACCTGGTCAGTGCTCCCCGCCAACAGCATTCTCTACCGGCTCAATGTCGGTGGCCCCGATGCCAGTGCCCCCGACGGGAGCTTGCCGCTTTGGCAGGCCAATACCAATCCGGCTACTTCCTATCAGAGTGGTGGACCAGATCAACCCGTCTCCGGAGATGACCCGGGGGCGCACCCAGGGCCCATCGTCATGACTGATCCCTCGCTGCCTAACGGCGTACCGGCCAGCCTTTTCAATACAGCCCGGACCGATCCCAACGATGATGGCGACCCCCTCGTCTGGCAGTTTCCGACAACAGCCGGCGACCAGCTCGAAATTCGGTTCTTTTTCGCCGAGCTTGATGGTAGCGTGACTGCTTCGGGAGAGCGTATCTTTAATATCATCATTGATGGTAACCCCTCCCCTTCCCTGTCCAGTATCGACCTATATGGCGATGCCGGGGCCAAGGGTGCTTTCATGCGGGCGGTTTCGGTCACCTCCGATGGTAGCTTAGATATCGAACTGGCACACGGCTACGCCGGTAATCCATTACTGAGCGGAATCGAGATCGTCAACCTCAGCACTGTTCCGTCTACCTTCCCGGTAGAATGGTTGTCTTTTGAGGCACAGCCGATAGAGTATGGAAAAGTAGCCTTGCGCTGGGAGACGGCGTCGGAAGTGAATAGCAGTCATTTTGTAGTCGAGCGCAGCGTAGACGCTCAGGTATTTGAGCCGATTGGGCAGATAGCTGCAGCAGGCTATAGCCAAGCAGTCCGGGCCTATGATTTCATCGATCAGGATGCCGAGCGTCGGATTACCTTCTATCGCTTGCGTCAGGTGGACCTCGATGGTCAGGTGAGCTTCTCCAAGCAGGTGCAAGTTATCTTTGACCGGGTATCTGACGACCTCTGGGTATATCCCAACCCTGGGCAAGACGAAGTTTACCTCCGTTTTCCAGAGACTCCCCAAGGCGATCAATTTAGCTTGAGAGTAATTAATGCGGCTGGGCGAGTGGTCATAAATCGTACCATGGTACATCAGGCAGAGTCTGTGAGGCTTGAGGTAAGCAACCTTCCCGTAGGTTTTTACACCATTGAGGTCCTCAAGGCGAATGGAGACCGTTACTTCCGTCGCTGGTCTAAGTACTAAATACTGCTTTAGTCATTCGAACTGAACAATGTTCCCCTTTGGCGCAAGCCGAAGGGGAATAACTTTTATGCCCTATCTTATTTTTACTGATTTAGATTCGGCATTTTATAACAATAGTCCGTTCAGGTTTCAGGGTTTTTGAGGGACACAAAAAAAGGGCGTAATTGAGTAGTTACCACACCACTCCATTACTAGCCCTATGCGAATCCAAGAAGGACTCAAGGTTATATTGTCGAAAATGCCTGAGGTAGGCAAATGGCAGCGCACTTTTTTTCATGAATTATTTCGGGTAGTGTTTGCCCTCCGTGGGCGGGTGAATTTTATGAACCTGAGTCGCTACAGTTCTTGGTTCATCTCAAAATGTCGCTTAACCACGAAGGACTCGAAGGAGATCACAATTTGCGAC
>CAYVAP010000169.1:0-8404 GCA_964449365.1 uncultured Bacteroidia bacterium | reverse complement strand
GTATAAGGGTATCAGGCACTTTGGTCAGCCCCCCACATATTGGCTCACTCAGTGGTCGCGCCAAGCGGCTATATTTACTTTCAGGGAAGAAAACTCTACTCGCAGACAGAAAATATTCAGAAAAAAAACTATTTGCGGGTAAGTCATTTATCCCCCGGTGCTGATAAGTTTGTCGTCTTCCTCAAAAATGGCCAACGGTTTGCCCAAACCGTTAGGGTAACCGATTAATCATCAACCAGTTGTACACAACCACTGCCTTCCTACTTGCCGCCTGGCAGGGGGGCAGCGCTGCATAGCAAGAGGTAAGAATCGCCAGTACATCAGCTCCCGAGGGTAGGTAAGTTCGCGCGATAAGGGAGTTAGCAGGTTTTTTGCTTAGCCGCTAATATTGTCAGAGAGAACGCTACCTGAACCGATCTATGATGCGATGTTTCCTTTTACCTATCAGTTTGCTGCTTTGCTTGGGTCTGCCAGGCATCCCTGCGCTGGAGGCACAGCCTGATTCCTTATCCACTGCCGGGCGGGTGCCCATGGGTCGAGAGGTGATGGTCGACTCTATGTTGGGGTTTCACCTGGCTCCGCTCGACACCCTACTGACTCGTGCGATCGCCCATTCGGCAGCGCTGCACTCGCAAGAGGCCATGATCAAGGCCCGGGCCTCGGCTCTCAAGGTCCAAAAGCGCACCTGGATGAAGATCGTACAGCCCTACGTGGGGGTCAGCTTTGGGACCGGCACCGTGACGGCCAACGTTCAGGATGGCGCGGAGGTCACCTACAACCTTGCCACCCGGCAACAACTGCTCTACAACGTGGGGCTCAACGTGCGCCTGACCGCTGAGGATTTGATCAACCGAGGGCAGCGCTGCCAGATCCTGGAGTACGAGATCGAGAAGCTGAGATCGGACGCCAAGGTTCTGGAGCGAACCGTGGCCGAGCGGGTGATCATGCGCTACGAAGACCTAATGAAATCAGCCGAGGTGCTAGCCATCAAGGCCCATCAGATGCATTCCAATGCCATCAACTGGGAGCTGGCCGAGCGGTACTTCCAATCGGGCGATATGTCTTACGCTGACTACAACGGGGTGCTCAACGCCAAGCTCAGCTCGCAAATGCAGTTCATCAACCTCAAATCGGACTTTCAAAGACATTACCTGCTGCTGCGAGAAGTAGTAGGTGGACCGCTAAGGTGAGGGCATAGGGGGCATAGGGGGCAAATAAGTTTCAACTCCGAACTCCGAACTTCAACCATTTTCTGTGTCAATCGTCCAATTTCTTCGGCTGTTTAGTCGCCACTTTTGGCTCATGGCGTTGGTGGGGATGCTCATGGCCGCCCTCGTCTGGTTTTTGACACGCGATGAAGTGCGGACCTACACCTCGTCGGCCCTAGTGGATACGGGGATCTACTCGGGCTACAACCTGGTATCCAACGGCAGCCGCAACCTCGACTACCATCAGGCATCTGCCGACCTGGACAACCTGCTCAACATCGCCACCGCCTTCGAGACCTACGAAGAGCTGGGGCAGCGCCTCTTGGGAGAGTGCCTCCTGCTGGAAGCGCCCGACCGCACCCTGCTCAGCCCCCGTGCCTTTGAGGTGTTGCACACCGCCATCCCCGACTCGGTCGCAGAGCGGGTACGCAGCACGGGCGACCCTGAAAAAGCCTTTCAGATGATCCTCGGCTACTGTCAGCGGGGCGATGACAACCCCATCTACACCCTGCTCTACTCCACCCAATCGCTGTGGGGCATCGATCATTTTTCTACCATCAAAATCAAGACCGAGGGCAAAAGCGACATGCTTCGGGAGACCTACACCACCGATGATCCAGGGGTGTGTAAGCGGACTCTAGAGCTGCATATCCAGATCTACTCCCACAAGCGCAGCGAGATCAAGAAGAAGATGGGCAAAAATGTGGTGGAATACTTTCGCCAGCAACTCGACGATAACAAGGGATCGCTACGCCAAGCCGAAGACGAGTTGACCGAGTACATGCGCACCAAAAAAATCATCAACTACTACGAGCAGACTCGCTTTATCGCCGCCAAGCGCGAAGACCTGCTCGAACTGGAGTTCAAGGAGTACATGAAGCTCAAAAGCTCTGACTCCACCCTTGAGACGCTGGAGGGGCAAATGGGTCATCGCTTGGGCCTGGGCCGGATCAATCGCGAGATCGGCTATCTGCGCGACTCGCTGGCCGAAATCAGCACCGAGTTGGCCCGCCTGGAGTGGCTCTCGCCTCTCGACGCCAGCGGTCAGCAAGATCTGGCTCACATCCAGGCCCTCAAAGCGGCCTCTGAGCGCCTCAAAGGCAATATCATGCAGGCCGGAGACTCGATCTACCGCATGCAAGTAACGCCCCGAGGGGCCGAGCTCGATCAGTTGCTCTTTCAATGGCTGCGCAACATGATGATCGCCTCGGAAGCCGAAGCCAAGCTGAGCGCGGTGGGGGGGCGCAAGCAGGCTTTTGACAGCATGTATCAGGCTCTAGCCCCGGTCGGATCCGAAATCAAGCGCCTCGAACGCAAGAGCTACGTACAGGAGCAGTCCTACCTGGAAAACCTCCACAGCCTCAATGAGGCCATCATGCGGCAGCAAAACATCTTGATGTCTTCGGCGCTCAGCATGATTTCCCATCCGTATTTTCCCTCACGGCCCGACCCCTCTAGCCGCAAATTCTTGATCGTGGCGGCTTTCCTGGCGGGCTTCGTGCTCACCTTGGGCGTGATCGTGGGGCTGGAGTATTTTGACAGCACCTTGCGCAGCCCCGAAAATGCCGAGCGGGTGGTGGGACTCACTGCCCTAGGCGCCCTGCCTCGCTTTCCGGTGCTCCCCAAACTTGGGCAGTACGCCGAGGATGAATTCGAAGGGGAAGATGGAAAAGGCAAAAAGAAAAAGAAGCAGAAAAAGCCCAAGGTCGACTACGCATTTTTGGAGGACCGGGCCGTTGGCCTCTTGCTGCAAAATATCAAGCTCGACCTCAAGCGGCGCGGTATCACCACCAAGCCCCATCGGATCGTACTGATCAGCATGCGCCGCCAGGAGGGTAAAAGCCTGCTGGCCTCGATGTTGGCCGAACGATTGCGCCACTACAACGAGCGCATCTTGCTGCTTTCTCCCGAGGAATCGATCGCCGCCGACGTTCAACCCGAGGCCGAAAAAACAGATGCCAAGCCGCAGAAAAAGAAAAAGAAGCCAGGGACAGAAACCCAGCCCTTGCCGCCTCCTCACGACGACAATCACCCCTATCCGGTGCCGCCTTGGTTTTATGACATTGACCAAGAGGAGTCCCTGGTCAGCGAGGAAAATTTTTCCAGCGAGGGCTTCGATACCTTCATCACCGAGCTACCTCCCCTGCTGATCAAGCCCTACCCGGTACATATCATCAATCGGGCGGATGTGGTGCTGCTGATTTGCCGGGCCAATCGCGTCTGGAACATCGCCGACACCAATACCCTGCTCAAAATCCAATCCGCCACCAACAAAGACATCCGCCTGGTGCTCAATGGCACCTCCATCGACCACTTGGAGTCCACCATGGGCTTTATCCCCAAAAAGCGGAGCCTCTTGCGCCGACTGGCCAAGCAGGTCTTTACCCGCGGCTTTCAACAAAGTGATGAGATCTGAGGTAATGGCCGCGCCAGCGACCAAGGAGCCTCCCTTCACCTCCCCAGCCTGAGGTTGAGCGCCAAGTGCAAAAATGGCCGCAGATTCACCTCGCGGGTGCGTAGCAGCGACTCCTGATAGTTGGAGCTAAGGGTAAAAAACTCCGGGATCTCCTCGTAGCGGTAGGCCTGAATCTGCCATTGCCACCAAACGGAGGCTTCGAGACTGCCGCCGCCACGCATGAGCAGCCGTAGCCCGGTGGTAGGCCCCGTCTGATGCACTAGAATTGCCAGATTGATGGGGGTGAGGAGATTTTCTAGGGAGATCATGGCGGTGTTGAGGTAGCGAAGCTGACTGAAGTGGCGGTAGCCAGCTTCGCCCTGCCAGCGGTAGCGCCGACCTTGGTTCAGACCGAGCCGGGCCAGCCCAGAGGCGTTGTAAAACACGGTGGTGTCGAGCGTGGTCTCACTAAATGCTTCCCAGTTGAGGTAGGAGACGTGCGTTTCACGCCGCGAAAAATCCACTTCGATATCTAGCTGGCGTAGCGGGCGATAGCGCAGCTCCAGGCGGGTTTGCAGGTTGCGGGTAGAGCGGTTGGTGCGGTTGAGGTCTTCGAAGTCCTTGACGTTGTAGTTGACGTAGACGGCCTGCTCGCCCCTGAAAGTCAGCCGATCGAGGATATCCCAGCGAAAGGAGGCCTCGGCCCGCAAGTTGTGTTGCGTGTAGTTGTCCTGGCTGCGTCGGGCGAGGAGAAAGGCGTACTGCCGCTGGCTACCGATCACCCGATAGCGGGTCATGAAGCGCCGCGCCCAGTCCGCTTGCCACTCCAGCGCGGCTCCATAAGAGAGCTCATCGTGATCATCGAAATTGACCTCCGAGGGGGTATCGTGCTGCAAATAGCGATTGTTGGCAGTAAGTGTCAGGCGATGACGCGGGTCGGGGCGATAATCGATAGCCAGGTCGAAGGCGGATAGCCGACGAAAAAAATCTTTTTCGCGCTCCTTCACCAGCAGGCGCTGATACTGCACGGTAGGCAAGGCCAGAGAATTTTCCAGGGCGTACCCTCGGTCGAGGTACTGAAACTCATAGGTAAATCGCCCGGTCCAATCTCCGCGTGCAGCCGAAATCTCCTGCCGGGTGCCAAAGTCGACCTGCACGAAGCTCAAGTCGCTAAATTCGGGGGTGGGCCGCTCGAATGAGTCATAATCAAAGCGCCTTTGGGTGCGCAAAAACTGCCCCTGCGCCTGCCAAAACACGCCCTTGAGCAAAGGGTACTGCCAACTCAGGGTACTACCCAGGGTGTCGGACTTGATCCGCTCGATCGATTGGCTCTGGTAGTCGTCCATCTGACTGCTACCGCCGAGTAGGGTAAGGCTGAGGCCAGTTTGAGGCGCAAAGGTCTTGGTCCATTCGCTGGCAAGGTGTAAGTTGCGCTGATGACGCGGGTTGATGTACTTGAGGCGCAGCAGGGCCCGCGTCTGCATCAGCAGGCCATCGCCAAAGTCCTGCTGACTGATCACCCGCAGAGCAGGGCTTGGCCCTTGATCCAACATTTCCTGCCGAAAATCCCAACTGTAGCCCATGAGCGGGGTGATTTCTAGCCCCGGTAGCGGGCGATAGCGTAGCCCCAAGTAGAGGCTGTGCCGCTGGGTGTTGGTGTTCCAAAACTGATCTGTCTCCAGCCAGGAAGCGATCGCCCAGTGGCGATTCAGGTTCCAATGTTGCCATAGATATCCACTCACAAACAATTGCACGAAGGGCTGATTTTGCCGCGAAGTATTGATCAGGTGATCGTGATGCAGGTAGGCATCGAGCTCATAGCGCCCTCGCTCCCAATGCTGCCTCCAATCAAAGCGTGTGCTGTAGGTGAAGTTGTTTTGTCGATCAAAGGTGAGCTGCAAGCCATTGGGCAACCCCGCCTGGGGGACCTGCCCCAGCAGAGGCGACGTAAACAAGCCCATACCTACCAGGACCAGCCCCAAGCAGCGCATGGGTACAGGACAAATCAACCGATAGGCAAGGAGTATCAGGCTCAAGTAGCAGGCTTCTGGTTCGATGCCGTTCAAGTTACCAATTCGCCTGCGAAAATCGGAGAGAGAAAACCCACTCCCTGACCGCAGGGATTTTTTACCTTTGTCAGCAAAGCTCATTCACCTTGACCTATCGCCGCCTCCACGACCATCTCGACCGCCTGATCGATGTCCCTCACCAGCCACAGCGCATCATATCGCTGTGTCCTAGCCTGACTGAGACGCTATTTGCCCTGGGGCTTGGGGCTCGCATAGTGGGGCGCACACGCTTTTGCATTCATCCCAAGCCACAGATCCGGGAGATAACCCGCCTCGGCGGCACCAAGCAGCTCCACTACGAGCGCCTGCATCAGCTAAAGCCCGACCTGATCATCGCTGAGAAGGAAGAAAACACCCCCGAAATGGTCGAAACCTTGGCGCGCGACTATCCGGTGTACGTGATCGATGTGCAGACCATCGACGACGCGATGGCCATGATCCTAGATCTGGGCACCCTCACGGATACGCGCCTTGAGGCCGAAGCCATGCAACAGCAGATTCGCGCAGCCTGGGCTCAGCTACCCACCCTGCCCGGTCGCCGCGTGGCCTATCTCATTTGGCAAGATCCGCTCATGGGGGTGGGAAGGGATACCTACATTCAGTCAGTTTTGGGCCGCCTGGGCCTGCGCAATGTCCTGCTAGATCTCGAAGGTCGCTATCCGCAGCTAGACCCCTCGACCCTGCGGGCCTTATCGCCCGAGTGGGTGTTGCTCTCTTCGGAGCCATATCCTTTTAGAGAAAAGCACCTCGCTGATTTTCGGGCCCTACTCCCCACCGCCGAGGTACAGTTGGTCGATGGAGAGATGTTTTCCTGGTATGGCGCGCGCATGTTGGCCGCCGCCAGTTACCTCAAAGCATGGAGCGAGCGAGCATGATAAGCGCAACAGAGGCGCAATCCCTGGCAGAATTGCGCCTCTGCGATGAAACAGAGAGGAGGAGTAGCCTCGTCAATCAGTTCAGCATGAGCTTACGGCTCAGCAGCGCTTCTCCCTGAGCCATCAAGCGCAGGAAATACATCCCTTGCTGAGCTTGGCTCAGATCGACGGTCGTTTCTCCGACCGATTGCGATAGTGGCAGGCTCGCCACCTGACGACCTAGCAGATCGAGCACCTGGAGCTCGGCTTGCGCGACCCCCTGAGGCAAGCGATAGCGTAGCCGACTGTGGCCCTCGCTGGGATTGGGATAAGGATCGGACAGGTAGGCATCGGCTGGGCTGAGCGCCCTGACCGAGGTGGTGGCATCGCCCACCTGAAATTCGTAGATGCGCTGCACCGGGAGGCCCGAGTTCACATCGGTAAAAATCATGTGTACACTGGCAAAGCCCTCGACGCCATTGGGCTTGAGCACCAGGTATTGCGCAAACTGCGTGGTGTCGCCGGCCCCAATGGTGATAGGCGTATTGGCTACATCCTGGACCGTGTCATAGCACAGATCCCAGCAAAAAAAGCTCCCCTGACCAGGTTGGAGGTCGTTTTGAAAGCGATTGGCCGAAACGTCGATATCGCTCTCGGTGATATTGACCAGGTTGAAATATACGTAGTGCTCAAACTCGTTGGGCGCGACACTGAGGGTGTCGATATCAGGATTGGCAAAGGCCAGGCTCGGATCCTGGGCTTGTAGGCTGAGGCTCAAGGTAAAAGCCAGCAGTAAGGTGGTAAAGGTCCGCTTCATGCGATGAAGAATTAAGGATGTAGGTAAAAAGACGAATTTAATTCGAAATTCGTGATTCGTAATTTGCAATTGACTGATTATGCCGAAATCGGTCGCTCCGCCCTCTTTTCAAGACGGTTGATGATCAAGGCTTAAGAGCATGAACATGGTGCCACTTCATCCCCTTTTGTCCCCCATACCTCTTCGATTTAGGTACAAATCATCTTTAAAGGTAAACACTTTACCAAAGTTGCACAAGTGGGGAGATTATTCGATCTTTCCCGCCGCGAAAATCCTTCCACAGTCATGCCCGAAGTGAGACAATATGCTATCCGGATGCACGGCGGCCCTCAAGGTGCCAATGATTCTATCCGCGCCCAGGTGCACCTCTTTGATCATCACAACAAACTGGTGGGGGCCATCGATTTTTTCGACGACGGGGTAGAGCTCCCGGTCGACTCGCGCGATGAGCTGATCAGAATGGCCCTTCCCGCTTGTCAGATTCACTCGGTGGTGGATATGCTGCGCAATGAGGGCCCGATCTTTTTGGAGTGGCAGGAAAAACTCAGCAATGCCTACCTGGCTACTTCGCAGGAGCCTGTGGGCGAAGGCGAATGGAAAGGCCCCTGACCCTAGGGATATGAAAGCGATCTATATCACGCAGCAAGGCCCTGCCTCATCATCATTCGAAGTGCGGGAAGTAGCCGATCCACCTGTGGCCGCCGGAGAGGTGCGGATTGTGGTAGAGGCTTTCGGGCTCAATTTCGCCGATGTGATGGCGCGGCTGGGGCTCTACCCTTCGGCCCCTGCCCTTCCCTGCGTATTGGGCTACGACGTGGTGGGGCGCATCGAGGCTGTGGGCGCAGGCGTCGAGGAGGCCCGCATCGGGCAGCGAGTAACGGCGCTGACGCGCTTTGGTGGCTACGCCGAGGTGGCCGTAACGGACGCACACGGCGCGGTCGAGATTCCCGACGAAATGGATACCGGCGTGGCCCTGGCCTTGGCTACCCAAGCCGCCACCGCCTACTACATGGCCGAGGAGATGCTGCGCCTGCACCCAGGCGATCACGTGCTGGTGCATG
>CAYVAP010000168.1:0-8417 GCA_964449365.1 uncultured Bacteroidia bacterium | reverse complement strand
TTTCAGGTGCTTATGATCCTGTGACTTCTGTGAATCCTGTTTAAATCGATCGATGATGTCCAGTAGTATGATTGTAGAGCCGTAAGACACTGTAATTTATTGATAACAAGGCCATTCAATCAATCAACCACTTTCCTATTCAACCACTTTGAAGGATAGCCTCATCCCGCCACGTTGACCCCTTGCTGAGCCAGGAGCTGTCTCATGCGTTCACGCAGATCGGCAGAGCATTTTACCAGCGGCAGCCGCACCTCGGGGGTACACAAGCCCTGTAGGGCCATGAGTTGCTTGACGCCTGCGGGATTGCCTTCGGCAAAATTGAGGGTCATGGCGGGGAGTAGGTGGTACTGCAAGCGACGCGCCTCGACGAGGTCTTGACTCAGGGCTGCACGCACCATTTGGCTAAAGGCCTGCGGCAGCGCATTGGCCGTGACGGAGATCACACCGCTGGCCCCCAAGGCAATCAGCGGCAGGGTGATGGGGTCATCGCCAGAAATCAACTGAAAATCAGCCGGTTTATTAGCCATGATGCGCATGCACTGATCGAGGTTGGTCGAGGCTTCTTTGACCGCGACCACATTGGCACAATCATGCGCCAGGCGTAGGGTCGTTTCTGCAGCTACGTTGGAGGCCGTCCGCCCTGGCACGTTGTAGAGGATCAGGGGCACATCCGTGCTAGCTGCCACCGCGCGGTAGTGTTGATAAATGCCCTCCTGGGTAGGCTTGTTATAGGCAGGGCTGACAGATAGGATGGCAGCGGGGCGATAAGCTTGGGTATAGGCGTTGACCTTGGCACAAATGGCCTGGGTATCGTTTCCGCCTGCGCCTAGCACCAAAGGAATGCGCCCCTCACAGTGCGCTACGAAGGTCTCGATCACCGCCTTTTGCTCTTCGGCATTGAGGGTAGCCGATTCGCCCGTGGTACCTAGCGCCACCAGGTACTCGACGCCACCCGCGATGAGGTGGTCGATGATGCCTCGTAGGGCCGCATGGTCGACGTGATGCTCGACCGTAAAAGGGGTAACGACCGCTACACCGGTCCCGCTCAAAAATTGCATGATGCTCCTAGTTTATTAGAAGCGAAAGATACTAGCTTCCCCCAAAAAAGACTAATGGGGCTTTCACTCCATGTGATCAAGCAGATGCTGCGCCGCAGCGCGGTAGCGCCCCTCGGAGGCAGCCATGGTCGTGAGAATGACGCGCGCCTGCCCGGGCTGCTGATCAGCCAGGTAGGCTTGGGCCAAGGTCCACCGGGCGCGCTCGTACCAGAGCGATGAGGCCGCTGACACCTGCGAGAGGGTGGCAATGGCTTGCTCATGATCTCCCTGCCAGTAGGCACTGGCACCAAGATAATATTGCGCCTCTGGCTGGCTGGGATCCTGTTGTAGCACCGCTTGGGCGTATCGGCGGCTGATGGCCCACTGCTGCTGGGTATGAGCTTGGCGCGCCTTGGCGATGGCGGGGTCCAGGGCTTGCTGAGCCGCTCTTTTTGCCAAAGCGGCTGTACTGGTGTCGACGGGCGCTTCGCGGGCGCGCAGGGGTTGAGCGAGTGCCATAGCAGCGGTACTCTCTGATTGGCTGGCTGGCGCTGTGATCAGGACATCCTCTTCGAATGCTCCCTTCATGTGCCGCTTGACCTCCTCGGGGGTAGGGGCTGGGACCGCAGATGAGCTCACTGCTTTTCCTTGAGCCCCCTCTGCGGTGGCCAACTGGGAAGCCGATGGGCTAGCTTCAGCCCTTTGCATAGGGTCTACCGCGACGGGAGCCATGACTGCCTTTTCTTTGGTCGGGGCAGACGTAGTCGGCTGCGGAGGGGATACGGGGTCAGGGGCTTCTGCCTCGGAGGCGGCGGCCATCCGCGCAGGGTATTCGGTGGGGGCCACTGGCGGCAATGGCTCCGTCTCCAAGGGAGGCAGAGAAGCTGCCTCGGCAGTGGTTCCCTCGGGGCTGGGATTCTCTCCATTTCGCCAGGGCATCAGGATGCCCAGCAACAAGAGCAGGGCCAAGGCTGCGGCGATGCCCAGAGCAGCTTGCGGCCACCACAGGGGGCGTACCCGGCTGCCTCGCTGGTGGCGAGCCTCGACTTGGCGGCTACGCAGCAGCACCCGATCTGCGCTCTGTCGGCGCAAGTAGTGGAGACGCTTGCGCAGTCGCCGACGATCAGGCAGGTGCCGTAGGCCCTCGACGGCATCCATCAAGAAAGGGTCATCGGCCCAGGTTTCCTCAAACGACGTGCGCTCAGCCTCGCTCATGCGTCCTTGCGCATAGCGCTCCAACTCCGCCAGGGTAGGGCTGGATTCGCAAGAGGACGAATGAAGGGGAAGGTTTGGCATTACACTTTCATTTTTTTCTCCATCTGGAGGCGCAACATGCGCTTGCCATTCTGAATATGGCTTTTGACTTGCTTAAGGGTGTAGCCCGTCTGCTCGGCTACTTCTTGGTAGCTCATTTGTTGTAAGTAAAACAGATCCAGGCAGCGGCGCTGCGGGGCTTTGAGTTCAGCCAGGCTTTGCTCCATCAAGGTCAGGTGCTGCTCGCGGTCGGGCTGCCCATCGGGACCAAACGGCGTCAGCTCTGGTAGGATATCGCTGCGCAGGTCGGCTTCAAAGGTATCGGCTTGGGCTCGCTGTCGCTTTTGTCGATTGAGATACAGCAGGCATTGGTTTTTGACCACGGCATGCAACCAGAAGCGAAAGGACTTGATCTCGTACTTGGGCAGATCGACCATCAGCTTCTCAAAGATCCGCATGCTCATGTCTTCGGCTTCGAGCTCGTCTTTGAGATATTTCATGCTGGTCAAAAACACCAGATGGGTATAGCGCTCAAATAAGGCCCCTACCCAGACGGGGTCGCCGTCGGAGCGGTACTGGGCCACCAACTCCTCATCAGCGAGGGCTGTGGTATCAAGTTTGCGCCTACGCTTCCGCATGAAGGGGTTTGCTTTAGAGCAATGAGCGTCTACGGCTTAGGATTCCATAAGCTGATCGCAAGATTTTTTTCAGCCGAGCTGCTCGATGAGCCAGTGGCGGGCTTCGCGAAAGCGCCGCCGCATCAGCAGGTAAATGAAGGTGTGATTCAACCCGACCAACCCCAGCACGAGAGAGCTGAGAAAGTAATTTTGCTGACTGAGCAACCCGACCATCAGCAATAAAAAGATCGCGATTTCTCCCCGCAGGATGCGCCGCAGCCAACGTCGCGGCCTCAGGGTGGCATTTAGGTGCTGGCTGTGATCCCAGCGCAGCCCAATGACGGGAGAAAGCCACTCGACCTGATCCTGACTACGAATCAGCCAGGCCCGGGTGTCGTCCTGCTGCTTAAGGTCGATCGACCCTGCCTCTGCCAGTTGGGTGAGGCGATCTAGCGGGAACTGTGGACTTTCCAGCGAAAACCTATAAGGGATGAAGTAGTACATCAGGCTTGATTCTGGGGGGCGACCCCATAGGTATCGAGGGAAGTCCATTGCATCGAAAGCTCCCACATGCGCGCCTGATGGTCGGAGCGCTGAGCCAGCGCCGAGGGGGAGACAGATTGTTTCTTGGCGAAGTATTGGCCGGTGGCCGCCTCGACAGCCTGGCTACGAGTCAGGTAAAGCGGTGTTTCGGCTCCTTTTTCTGGCGAGACGGCCAGCAGTTTCATCAGGGGCATGAGCAAGCGTACCCCCCAGCTTCCTTCTTTCCCAAAGCCGGTATCGACGAAGCCCGGGTGGACCGCATTGACGGTGATTCCTTCCGCGCGTAGCCTGCCCGATAGCTCACGGGTAAAGTAAAGATTGGCCAGCTTGGCGAGGCCATACGCCTTGAATTCGCCGTACTGCTTAGCTCCCTGCCAGTTGTCCCAGTCGATGTGGCGAATAAAGCGATGGGCTTCGCTGTTGACATTGACGATGCGCTTCCACTCGCCCTGGCGCAGCAGGGGTAGCAGGTAGTGGGTCAGCAAAAAGGGACCGATATGGTTGAGGGCGAGGGTTTGCTCCAAGCCCTCAGCGGTCAAGCGCCGCTCGCCAAACATCGCTCCGGCGTTGTTGATCAGCCCATCGAGGTAGCCATAGGTGGACGTCAGAGCTTGTGCACACGCGAGGATAGAGGTCTGAGAGGCCAGGTCGCACAGATGCAGGCTGAGATGGGCATCGGGTACCTGCTTTAGGATTTGCTGCCGGGCGGCTTCGCCACGGCTCTGGCTGCGACAGATCATCAGTACGTGGGCCCCCTCACGGGCCAGTTCGCGGGTGCAAACCAGGCCGATACCAGAATTGGCACCCGTGATGGCAATGCGAGGAAGGTGGGCGGTGGTTGTAGAGTCAGACATAAGATCGGTAAGCTTCGATGGCCCTCCAGGCGAGAACTTGCAACCAGAGGTTATACTTCAAAGTGGTTGAATAGTAGAGTGGTTGATTTGTTGAATGGCGTTGTTATCAATAAGTCATAGTGTCTTACAACTCTACAATCCTTACGCCACGTAGTATAGTGATATAACCTAGCCCAGCGCGGATAAGTTTGCACCCATTGTAAACGACAAATCATCCCACGTATTGACGTGAGATGACTGGTGGCATCGAGTACAGCCCGGCAGGAATCGGCGCGAGACTCAAGCGGTCGGCATCGTGGCGGTTTCCTCGGCAGTTTCACTTTCGGGTACGACCAACTCGGTCATGGTTTCCAGGCCCTGTACCAGGGCAAGAAATTGATCGTCGTCCATGGAGCGGCGCATCATCTGCGCGATCACGTGCAGATACTGGCTGTAGCTCTCATAGAGGCGCTGCCCTTTCTTGGTTACTTCCAGGAAGACGACGCGGCGATCTTTCTGTGAATTGACGCGCTTGACCAGGCGCTGACGCTCGATCTTATCGATGATGCTGGTGAGTGTGCTCAGCTTGACGTTGAAGTGCTGACCAATCTCTTTCATCTTTTTGCGGCCATCTAGTACCACCAATTGGATGATTTCCATCTCCAGAGCAGAAATGCGGTACTTGGTCTTGATGTAATCCTGGTGCTTGCGGTACACATCACTAAGGGTGCGTAGGCTTTTTTCCAGGCGTTCCACAGACAAGGATTCAGAAGCTAGATCGACTGAGTTCATAGGGTTACTTCGATTTGGAGTAGCTGCTTTGAAACAGCGGGTTTAGGGGTTTTCAAAAAGCACGATATTCGCTGAGCCAGCTTTCCCAGATTCAGTAAAGTCGTAGGAGATGCAGAAGCTGAGTATTGTGCCGAATCAGGAGTATTTTGTTTGTCGCAATAAATATAGGGCAAAACAAAACATAGAACAACTATTCAAGAATTTTTTTCGCAAAAAATCTGCTGGCCTTCTGACAGCCAATTAATTATGACTTACCTATATGAACGGTTAGGGGGATAAGGGGATAAGAGGATAAGGATATAAGGTGGTCAGGTACAGCATTTACCTTCCGTTCCTATTGGCTCACTCGGTGGCCGCCCAAGCGGCCATATTTACTTTCAACCAATTTCCAGTCGAGACAGTTTATATTGGCATGAATCCCACCCACGTTCCCGCAGCCGATGCGCCTTCTGCCACCTCGCCGCCCCTGCTCTGGCTCCGCTACCTGGCGCCTGTGCTACTAAGTGTGTTGATCATTTTGCTGGACCAACTGAGTGGCATCCTTCCTTTCATCGGTGATTTTTCGGTGGTTACGATGTTGGGGGTCGCGGTGGCCCCACTAGCGGAGCTTTACTACCTCTGGCAGCGCCCGCGCCATTTACGCTACCCCCTATTGCTCTCGATTTGCCTGCTGGGATTTCACGGAGCCTTGGGCCTGACCTATTGGCTGCATGCTGGCCAGGCGGCGGCTCTCACGCTGCTGCCGGGGATGCGCATGGATGCGCTGGCCGCCTTGCTTCTCAGCGGCAGCGCCCTGATGGTGCTACTGGTGTACTGGTTGCGCAGCCTGCACAAGCAGCCTCAGCGCTGGGTAGACTGGGTCAAACTTGGCTTGGCCACCGTGTTTTTTGCCACCTTTGTGTTTGACTACCTGCTGCGAAACTGGCTGCCAACCCTCTTGCCTCCGCACACCCCTATTCGCATCTGGATCGGGATGGCTCTGATCGCCAGTGCCGGGCTCTTTTGGCTGTTTCATCTCATCGAAGAAATGGCGCTTCCTGCTCGCCAGGAGGCTAGCCCTTACGAAGCGCTAATCGACGAGATTCAGTCTCACGAGGATTGAGTCTCCTTCTGGGGCACCTCTCCATTTTCGGGAGCTTTCATAGATGATGTGGTGAAGGACAAGTATTCATCGACCAAGTTGGCCGAGCCAATGGCGATGGGGCTACGCTCGTGCAGCGAATGAGGCTCAATGGCCCGAATCCGACCATTGGCTCCGACTGCTTTGCCTCCAGCCTGTTCGGCGATGTAGGCCATGGGGTTGCATTCGTAGATCAGGCGCAGCTTGCCGTTTTTGTTTTTGTCGGTGGCGGGATAGAGAAAGATGCCGCCTTTGAGCAGGTTGCGGTGAAAATCAGCCACCATAGAGCCGATGTAACGGCCTTTGTAATGACTGCGGCGACAGTGGTCGATGAAAGCACGTTGTCCATCGCTCATCTGAAAGTAGAGGCTATCATTGAGGGAGTAGGTCTCGCCTTTGGCGGGAAACTGCATATTGGGATGAGAGAGGAAGTACTCGCCTAGCGCCGGCTCGTAGGTGAAGCCATTGACGCCAAAGCCGGTGGTGTAGACCAGCATGGTGCTGGAACCGTAGAGCACGTAGCCTGCGGCCACCTGACGATCGCCCAGTTGTAGCAGATCGGCCTCGGTCAGTTCGCTCCCGATGGGCGAGACGCGGCGGTAAATGGAGAAAATGGTGCCTACTGGCACGTTGACGTCGATGTTGGAGGAGCCGTCGAGCGGGTCGATGGCCACGATGTAGTGGGCCAGGTCATTGACGGGGATGGGCTTGTCTTCTTCTTCAGAAATGACACAGCAAGTCTCTCCCCCCCGGCGCAGAGCGCGCGTAAAGCGCACGTTGGCAATGACATCGAGTTTCTGCTGGGCTTCGCCTTGTACGTTGTCTGTCCCCCAGCCACCCCCCAGGCCACCCAGCCCGGCCCGGTTGATCTCGCGGTTGATAATCTTGGAAGCCAGGGAAATGTCACGGAGCAACTGCGAGAGCTCGCCTGAGGCAAAGGCAAACTGCTTTTGATTTTGGGCAATGAAGCGGTCGAGTGCCGTGCCGACGGGAGCAATGAGTTTGTCTAGCATGAGAGGTAGTTAGTAGAGATCAATGATTGCTGAAGATAGTCCCGTTTGGAAGTCAATACGATGCGCAGAAGTGCTTGCCAAGGATGACTTTTGCCATAGGTGCTGTGAATGGAGGAAATCAATTCGACACTTTCGTGCAGTCCATCCCAAACTTATTGCTAGATGATGCACTTTTTTCCGCGAAAATCCAAAAAAAGGAGAAAGCCGGGGGCTCCCTCCAAGTCGTGGGCCGCCCCCTTGGTGCAGCCCTGATTTGATGGCAAAGCACCAGCTCGCCCAGCCCGCCCTTTATGAGCCAAAGCTCACCGCGATGCCAACGTCCAGCCAGCCGTGGCGGTTGCGGGCAGAGTGGTAGCTCGCACCCAGGCCCCAGCTTGTCGATTTTCCCTGCCAAAGGGTATGGTCCGCTACTACCTTCAATCAGCCTTAGGCCACCGCAGCAGCGAGACCACCTAGGATGATTCCCATACGTCAACTTCGCTCAGCACAGGCATCACCAAAAAAGCGTATGAGCGGTTTTGCAATTCGTTGGATTTTTGGGATATTTAGCGCAGACAAGATGATCTTATCACGTTCTTGTTTACTATCCCTCAAGGCAGCAGCTGATCACCCATCATGGAGTAGCGAGTTACACGGACAGGGTTGCTGCTGGAGCGAATGGGGAGAGGGTAATGGGGAATACTCGCTATGTGTGGGGGTAGTAAGGTGTTGGCACACATTTAAAAAATGGTGGTGGCGTCCATAGAGAGTCGGCTCGCTGGGGGCTGCTGACTATCAAGGCTTCCAGCAGGCTCAACTCCCAGTTGGAGCCACGACCAACCAACGGAACCCATGTAGGTGCAAGCGGAATGGTGAGAATCGCCTACGCGGCGGCTGTATTAGCGTTACGTGCATGGGCAATGGGCCTCTCGCGGGGGGCGCGGAGACGCGGAGACGTGGGCTGTTCCGTTTCTCGCCCTTTTTAGCCCCCTTTTTTTATTAGCTCGCAGCTATTGGCACACAGAGGCAAAAGAAAGAACGCAGAGAAAAGGCGCTGCGCGCCAGAACCTCGCGCGTCGAAGATCGGCTCAGGACGAGGGGGCGCTAGTGCATGGAGAGCGCTCGGTGCTTGGGTAACGTCAGGAAGGTAAGGGTGCGCTTATACCCAACGATTAGCTCTCCGACGTCTCCGCACGTCGGAGGGCTTAGTCTTCGGGATTCCTATCCCG
>CAYVAP010000167.1:0-8425 GCA_964449365.1 uncultured Bacteroidia bacterium | reverse complement strand
ATACGCCGGGCTGATTTCCTATCAGATTACACACCCTAGGTATAAGGGTATCAGGTGGTCAGGTACAGCATGTACCTTCCGTTCCTCTTGGCTTACTCAGTGGCCGCGCCCAGCGGCTATCTTTACTTTCATATCCCAAAACACCCCCCTTTTTCTTTTTATTCTGCACAGTCTACCTATGCCCCGTCCATACAGCCAAGCACAAATCGTCTGGGCCAAATAAAAACCCCAGCCCCGCATTTCTGGTTGTTACCCTTCAGGTATTACTCAATCAACCAAGCTTCATGTTCACCGGCATCGTAGAATTCATCGCCACGGTCGAAGCCATCGACACCCAGGGGAGCAATCGCATCTTCACCCTGCGAGCCCTTTTGGATGAGCCCATTCAGGTAGATCAGAGCATCGCCCACGATGGGGTATGCCTGACGGTGACCGCGGTGCTGCCAGCCGAGGGAGACGAGACCCGCTACACGGTCACCGCAGTGGATGAGACCCTCAAAAAATCGCACCTGGGCCAGTGGCAGGTGGGTAGCAAAGTCAACCTGGAGCGCAGCCTACGGGTCGGCGACCGGCTAGACGGACACTTCGTGCAGGGCCACGTCGATACCACCGGCGAGGTGCGCCGGGTCGAGACCATAGATGGCTCGTGGAATTATTGGTTCAGCTTTGACCCGGGCTTTTCGCACCTACTGGTGGACAAAGGCTCCATCTGTATCAATGGCGTGAGTCTCACCGTGGTAGATGCGGGCGAAGGGCAGTTTTCCGTTACCATCATTCCCTACACCTACGAGCACACCAACTTTCACACCCTGGCGGCAGGTAAGCTAGTCAATCTGGAATTTGACCTTCTGGGCAAATACATCACAAAGATTTACGGCCAGCAGCATTAAACCCGAGCGCTCGTAAGTAAGGTTGTGTCCCCAGGAAAACGAGCGTCTCTTCCACGTTGTGATTCTCTCTCATCCCCTGTAACTTGCAGGCTAATCAAGCCAAGCAGCAGGATTTTCTGTGCTGGAACTCGACGCGATCTCATGAGCCATATCCCCGGCCAAAAGCCCAAACCCATTCGCAAGGCCTCCGTGCCGAAGGGACCCTTCGAAGACACCTACCTGCGTTACCTACGCAAGGACAACCGCACCTACGACGATGCTGAGGTGCGCGAGCTTCCAGATACCTTCTTTTACAACCTGCATCGGCAAGAATGGGAGTTGCGGGCCAAGGCGGTGCAGCGCTTGCTCAAGTACATCCGTCGCCCCAATGAGCCCGCCAATCAGTTTCGCGTGCTAGAAGTCGGCTGTGGCAACGGCTGGCTCTCGGCCCGCATCGCCGAGATGCCCCAGTTCAACGTGGTGGGCGTCGATGTCAACCGCTTCGAACTAGAACAGGCCGCCCGGGTGTTTCCCTCCAGCAACCTCGTCTTCGTATACGGCGATCTCTTCGACGACATGTTCGACCATGAGAGCTTCGATCTGGTGGTACTCTTCGATACCATTCAGTTTTTCCCCAACCTGCAGCAGCTCATCAATCGCTGCCGACAGTACCTCAAAAAGGGCGGCGAGCTCCACCTCCTCGAAAGCCCCATCTACCAAGAGAAAGACCTCGAACAAGCCATCAAGCAGACCCTCGATTACTACCAAAACCTGGGCATTCCCGAAATGGCCGAGCTGCATTATCATCACAGCCGCCAGGATCTGGCTCCTTTCGACTATCAGTTTTTGTACCGCCCTGGCGGGCTAGGCAAGCTGCTGGGCAAAAAAGACAGTGAGCATCCCTGGGTGAAAATTGTGAATTAGCGCTGCGAAAGCGCAGCATTCGCCCCATAGGTAGGGGCAGCTACGAGCCATGACATCCATCCCCTTGGTTTTTCGTATCTTAGGCCAAATCCAGAGAAGCTGCTGGTTGACTTCCTCTCATTACCCATCTCACGCACACTCCTTATGGCCGAAAAACAAGGGCGGGTACTGATCATCGACGATGACGAAGGCATCTTGACTACCCTGCGCATCCTGCTACGCAAGCACTTTGCGGAGATCGTGACGGCCAACACGCCCCACAAAATCACCCACTTGCTTAGCCAGCAGAGCTTTCACGTGATCCTACTGGACATGAATTTTTCGGTGGGAGCCACGAATGGCAAGGAGGGATTCTACTGGCTCAAGACCATCGGTGAGCTCTCGACCTTTTCGCAAGTGATCCTGATGACGGCCTACGGCGATATCGACCTGGCCATCCAGGCCATGAAGCAGGGAGCCACCGACTTCGTGATCAAGCCCTGGGACAATGAGCGCCTGCTCGATGCGGTGCAAAATGCCTATAAGCAAAGCCTGATGCACCTCCCCGCAGCGGAGCAAGTCAGCCATGGACAGCGCCCAGGCCGGGCTGAAGAGGTCGACCGAGTGTTCATGTTTCTCGATATTCGCAGCTCTACCCAGATCGCCGAAGAACTGGGTCATATGCGCTATTTCGAATTGCTCAATGATTTTTTCTCTGACATCTCCGATCCCGTGGTGCGCCATGAGGGCGAAATCTACCAATACGTGGGCGACGAGGTGGTGATCACCTGGCCCCTGGATCGCGGCGTGGCAGCAGGCCGATGCGTCAACTGCTTTTTTGCCATCTTCGACACCATCGAGATGCGCGCTAGCCACTACCGAGATCGCTATGGCGTGGTGCCCGCGTTCAAAGCGGGCCTACACCACGGGCGCGTGACCACCGGCTCAGTCGGCACGATCAAAAAAGAGGTGGTCTTTTCCGGCGACGTGCTCAATACTACCGCCCGCATCGAAAACCTCTGCAATCGCTATCGTGCCAACCTATTGGTTTCCAAAGCTTTGCTAGACTTGCTACCTGAAACCTTTCAGCCCCTCAGCCGCAAAATCGGCTCTTTCACCCTGCGCGGCAAAAAAGAAGAGGTTACCGTCTTTGCCATAGAGCGGGTGATCAGCCGATAGCTCTCTTAGGCACGCAGACGAAATAGATAGGTATGGTTGGTCAGAGACTTTTCGTGAAGACAAGGAAGAAAAGCCGACCTTAGCGAGCTAAGCAACAGTGAACAATTAACATGGATCAATGAACAGTATAAACCGCTGCTTATAAAGGCATTCGCCTTTCAAAAGGGGGAGGTTATTTTTCTCACGTTACTAAGTGAGGCTCAAAGAATAACTTCCCCTTTTTGTTTTGCGCAGAGGCGCAGAGTAAAAATTTGATAAACAGGGAGTTGTATTGCTTTGCCCAAAATGGAAAAAAGGAGGTTATTTTTCGACTGTTCCTCAGGTGGAGAGGAACCGAGGAAGATGGAAGAATAAGGGTATCAAGTGCTCAGGCACAACACATCTTACCGATCATCCCTTCTCACACATTTTGCCGCGTAGATGTGCTCATGCCCAAAACGCGAGGGAACGGTAGCCATCACCTCTGGCTGGGTCAGCCCTACCTGCTTGGCCACCTCAGTAAAGTGCATCAACGGCAACGGATAAGGAATGTAGGGCCCCACGGGCTGCGATACCTCATACTCGATCATGATCAGCAGGCCGCTCGGCTTGAGGTAGTTGAGGATTTGTTGTAAAATCAGCGCAGGATCAGACACATAGTGCAAAGCATTGGCCATCAATAGGCCATCGCAAAGGGGTAGGTCCATCTCGCGCGTGAAGTCCTCATCGTGGATGTGAATGGGCACCTCGGGGCGCTGTGCCAAGCGCCAGAGCATATGAGGACTTTTGTCTAGGGCGTGTACGGCGCTACCTGCTGGCAAGTGATCGCGCAGCACCTCGGTAAACAGGCCAGTCCCGGCCCCTAGATCAGCCCAGATTTCCGGGTCGGATGGCAGCACCTCTTCAATCAGGTGCAAAGCAGTGGCGTGGTCCATGTCGCAAGGTAGGAATATTCTGCGCTTAGGTAAGCATGTTAACATTCGTAAACAGCGCCGTGCATCCTCAGTTGCTTATTGTAGTACTTAGTGTAAGTTTTGAGTTGAAAGTTGAAGGTTGAAGGTTAATATAGCCGCTTGGCGCGGCCACAGAGTGAGCCAAGAGGAACGGAAGATAAATGCTATACCTGACCACCTTATTCCCTTATACCCCTGACCATTCATATAGGTGAGTGTGTCTAATATCTGAACCTCAAGCTTTTGACTTGGCACTTCGAACACAATAACTCAAAACTCACGCTACTTAAGCATACCCACAACCGACCAATTTCCTCCCCAGTTCATTTTTTCACCCAATCACGATCCCATGACTCAATCAAGCAAGTCATTCTCTCTGAATCTATTCCTCACCGGACTGCTGCTAGCACTGGGGCTGGCCTTTCTGGCTGGTTGCGACGATGACAATCCGCTCGACGACGATGATAGCGAGTCCGTCGCCGTATCAGATCTGCCATCTGCCATCCAAACTTACGTCGATGACAATTATCCCAATCAATCGATCGAGGAAGCCGAACGGGAGACCGAGTGTGGAGAGAAGTACTACGAAGTCGAACTGAGCAACGATGACGAGCTTTACTTCGACCTCGACGGCAACTTCCTCGGCACCGACGATCCCTACGACTGTGATAACGACGATGATGACGATGATGACGATTGATTCGTTTGATCGCATCGTAAGTCAATAAGCAGCTACGGGCGCAGTCGATTCTGATTGCGCCTGTATATGTTATCTCTAATAATACAAAATGTCATTTTCTTGATTATTCTATAATAAAGTGCTGGCGTTCAGGGCGCTTTTTGCCCCGGTAGTCCCCTCAAGGGGACCTGCTGACAGGATTGAGCTTCGCTTAACCACACAACTAATCCCCCTTGAGGACAAAGGGGGTGAAATCTCTCGTTATTCGGTCGTGGCTCCAACTGGGAGTTGAGCCTGCTGTAAGCCTTGATAGCCAGCAGCCCCTAGCGAGCCAACTCCCTATCGATGCCACCACCCATTATTCATCCTGTTAAGCCCTGATCATCAACCTCTCTGAAAAGGGGGCGGGGCAACCGATTCCGGCCTAATCAGCTACTTCCCAATCGCTTCCACCTGCCCCAAACTCAAGTAATACACGTACCCCTCCACTGTCTGATAACCCAGGTCGGTGAGGGCTTGCATGTACTGCTGCACTTGCTTTTGGTGGCTGGGGTAGGGTTGGCCGCTCTTGTAGTCGACCACCACCGCTTGCTGCCCCTTGAGCATGACCCGATCGGGGCGCAGCACCCCTCCATTGGGCAGGATAATGTCGGCCTCGTTGCGCACCTGCCAGGAGCCATCGAACCACTGCGCCGCTTCGGGCCGTTCCAGCACCCCTTGCAGGCGCTCGCGCAGAGCGCCCCGACGGCTGCGGGGCAGTAGCCCCTTCAGCAGCAGGCGCTCTAGCGCCGCATCGAGGTCGACGGCAGTCTCGATGTGGGCCAGGGCCTCGTGGATCAATTCTCCCTCGTCGATGCTACTGCGCCGCTCGATCAAGTCGGTTTGCAAAAACTGGCTCGACTGATAGCGCACCCGGATTTTCTGGTTCCACTCAGTACCGGTGTGCAGGTTGGGGCGCAAAGGCTGGCTGACGTCCTGCTCCTTGGCTTTGGCCCCACGGAGACGGTCCAGTTCGGCCCGACTGACGGCCTCTCCGCAGGCAAATTGTGCATCCGAAGCAGTGAAGGCCCCGCCCCACTGACCGTGCAGCGCCAAATGGTTGAGCAGGTGCGAAATGCCTTTGATCTCCTCTGGATGAGCTACCTTAGCGGGATCGCTGATCTGCTTGGTGAAGGCATATAGCCGATATTTGGGCCGGGTAAAGGCCACGTAGAGCAAATTGAGGTTGTCGAGGTGAGCCTCTAGTACCTCCCGGGCGTAGTCCTGGGCGAAGTGGGTTTGTTCCAGCTTGCTCGACGGCCGTACGGGCAAAAAGGGAAAGCGATGGTAGGGCGCATGCTGCGGGGCCACCCACAGGGTACCCCGCGTCTTGGGACCCAGTTCCCAGTCGGCAAAGGGCAAGATCACCACCGGAAACTCCAAGCCCTTGGCCTTGTGGACGGTCATGATCTGCACCGCATCGGGATCGGGTGCGGCGGCGATGGCGCGGCGATGTTGCTCCTCATCCCACCAGGTGAGAAAGCCCGCGATGCTGGCGTCCTGGCTGGCGCTATATTCTAGCACCACGTCCATGAAGCCCTGCACGTAGGCATTGGAATGTCGCATCTCCTCGGGCAGCAGGTGCAGCAGTTGCTCCACGCATTCGTAGACCGGAAGCTGTCGCAGCGCCGGTTTGCGGGCTTCTAGTTGCTCCGAAAAGCCCGCGATGGCCTGGCTGGCAAAGGTCTCGTGTTCAGAGCCGCGCCCCCGCACCACCCGAGCGTAGTAGTAGCCCAGAGCAGCCAGAGTGATGGGATCCTGCTCGTGGTTGAGGTGCTGCAAAAGGGCTTGCAGCAGGCGCACCTTAGGATCACTCACGATCAGCAGCGACTCCGCCGATACCACGGCGGTCTGATGGCGTTGCAGGTACTGGGCCACCTCGATGCCGTGGCGATTGGTACGCATCAGCAGGGTGATGTCACCCCCACGAAAGCCCTCGGCTTTCAGTTCGCGAATCACTGCGAGGGTGCGGGCTAAGGCTTGTGCCTGCCAGCTAGGAGCCTCGGGTTCCTTTTTCCGGTTTGGCTCGGTCAAATACTCCAGGCAGACGTAGCCCGGAATTTCCTCCTTGATGGGCCGCTGAGCGACTTCATCATAAGCCAAGGCGAAGAGTTCTTGCCCAACCTCGGGAAACTTGCGGCCCAGCACGGTGGCAGCCTGCTCGAAGAACTGATTGTTGAAGCGCACGATCTCCCCGGCGGTGCGGTAGTTGCTTTCGAGGTGGTCGGTCTGCGGTTCGAAGCCCTTGCTGCGAATCTGCTTTTCTACCAAAAAGGCTAGCAGGAGCATGTTGCCATTGCGCCAGCGATAGATCGACTGCTTGGCGTCTCCTACGATCAAGCTGCCGCTGCCCTGGGCCAGAGCATCGCTCACCAGAGGGAGCAGGTTTTCCCATTGCAGGTCGGAGGTATCCTGAAATTCATCCAGCAGATAATGGCGAAAGCGGGTGCCGACTTTTTCGTAGACGAAGGGCGTTTCGTAATCCTGGCCTATCACCTCGCGCAGCAAGAAGCTGGTATCAGAAATCAACAGCAGGTTGTGCTCGCGGCGATAGTCGGCCAACTTTTCTTGCAATTCGCTCAGCAGGCCAAAGCTGTAAATGGTGCGCGAGATTTGCAGGGCGGTATTGTAGCTGATGAATTGATCTTCGTAGAGATCGATCAGCCCCACCAAGGCGTCCATCAGGCCATTTTGCAGGGCCGCCTCGATGTCGGCCTGGCGCTTGGAGCTTTTGCTATACCACTTGTCTGGCGCTCGATACGCCGCTTGGGCGCGTTTGCCCGGTTCGAATTTTCCGTCCAGCACATTGAGAAAGTAGCCGGCCACGCCGCCCCGCTTATTGGAAAAGTCATCGACCTCCAGTCCCTGCGCCGCCATGGCAGCCAATCCCTCGCGGGCCAGGGTTTCCATCTGCGTTTCGAAGCCGCGACGAATGGCCCACACCTCATCGGCCAGGGACAGGGTCTCTTCGATGCGATCGCCCTCGAAGGGTTGCTGTAATTCCTGCCGCTGAAATTGCTCTTTGAAAATCTCCCGCCCCAGGCTTTTGACCTCCAGATCGACGTTCCAGGAGCGCTCCTCTTCGAGATTGCGGCGCACGAAGCCTTCGAGCAGCTTGGTCAGCTCAGGGTCGCTGCCCAGCGAGAGAAAGAGGTCATCCACCAGTTGCTCCAGCACCAGATCTTGCTGCATCTCCACGTCGTAGCCCAGGGGGATGTTGAGCTCGCGGGCAAAAGCCCGCACGATGCGCTGAAAAAAGCTCTCGATGGTGCTCACCGAAAAGCTGGTGTAATCGTTGAGGATACGGTTGAGGGTCTCACGAGCCTGGGTCTGAATGTTCAGCTCAGGCAGGCCACGGGCGTCGAAATGGGTCCGTAGCTTTTGGTACACCACATCCCCGGCTAGCTCCTCGGGCGACTGATTGCTCAGGTCGGAGAGGGTATGGATGATGCGGGTTTTCATCTCCTCGGTAGCCTTGTTAGTGAAGGTCACCGCCAGTACGCTACGAAAAATAGCCGGCTCGGGCAGCACCAGCTTGAGGTATTCCAGCACCAGGGTAAAGGTCTTGCCAGAGCCAGCAGAAGATTTGTAGAGGGTCAACTGTTGCACGGGGGAATTAATTCGGAGGGGAAAACTCGGAATTCGGAATTCAAGCCAAATGGAGCTCGATTCGAAGGTAGCAAATTCGTCGATACGAAGAACGACGATTTTCCCCTCGAAATGCGCGGCATTTGACTATCTTTGTTTTAACCTCACCTACATGAACAGTCAGAGGTATAAGGGAATAAAGTATAAGGGTATCAGGCACTTTGGTCAGCCCCCCC
>CAYVAP010000166.1:0-8426 GCA_964449365.1 uncultured Bacteroidia bacterium | reverse complement strand
TTAACTCGATTCAGTGGCTTTTTATAGCTACCAACCGAAAACGTGATAGTCAGGATTCTTTGTCGCGGCCCCATTCCCATTCACCCTCAACATCGAGTTCGAAGTCAAAATCGTACGTGAAGGAGTAGCCATAATAGTTACCGGTGAGGGTACCTTGCTCAGAGCCACTGGCTTCAAGAGAGAAGTCGCCTTCACGTTCGAAATTCATGGTCGTGCCTTCTCGCTTGATGACAAATTCGAGCAAATCATTGGCTTGGGCTAAGGTTGGCTCATCCTCGACGTCAGTTACCGTCCAGTCGCCCTCTAAGCGCCCAGCTTTGCTACGCAGGCTAAAGCCAGGTCCCTCGGGATACTTGCCGCAGGCGGTGTTGAGCACGGCGATCACTACCAGAGCTTGTACGGGGGTCAGAAACTGGTTGAACTTCATGATTTAGGTATAATTAGGGTGTCAAAATGCGTGTGATAGACTGCTGCTAAACGTGAGAAGCCAAAAGCCTCTACGAGATTTCTAAAGCTAGAAATCAAGTAAAGGCTACTAAGCTACTGAGTTGCATTCCTGATAAGACAAATCTATGAGGCAGCCCTGCGCTAGCAGAGAGCAGATCGCCCCATGATGAGCGGATTAGCGGAGCTTACAACTTTTCCAATTCAAATTCGTTTCCATCATCATCTTCCCAAATCATCTCGCGGTTGGTGAGGCGCAGAATTTCGATCTCGTAGCTATCGCCATTGTCAGGGTCCAGCTCGATGCCTTCTTTGTCGTCGATCCACTCCCACTCACCCTCTTGTTCAATGCTAAAGCTATAACCAGAATAAGAGAGGTCAAAGTTAACGGTATACTCGCCGTCTCGCGTAAACTCGTAGGTTATATCGTAGTCGTCGGAGAAACCACCTTCGATATCGGTCACTTCCCACTCACCAGAAAGCCGCCCCACCTTGCTACGCAGGCTAAAGCCAGGTCCCTCGGGATACTTGCCGCAGGCGGTGTTGAGCACGGCGATCACCACGAGACCTTGTACGGGGGTCAGAAACTTGTTGAACTTCATGATTTAGGTATAATTAGGGTGTCAAAATACGTGTGATAGACTGCTGCAAAATACTAACAAAAGAGCAGATCGCCCCATGATGAGCGGATCAGCGGAGCTTACAACTTTTCCAATTCCCATTCGTCTCCGTTTTCATCTTCAAGAATCATCTCGCGGTTGGTGAGGCGCAGAATTTCGAACTCGAAGTCGTAAGAGCGATTATCTAAGTCGATCTTGATTACCTCTTTGTCATCTTCCCATTCCCACTCTCCCCTGTAAGAATAGCCATCATCTGACCACTCTAAGGAACCATCTCTTTCGAATTCAAGAGTGCGATCGTAATCGTCATCGCCATCAATCTCTTGCACTTCCCACTCACCAGAAAGCCGCCCCACCTTGCTACGCAGGCTGAAACCAGGTTCCTCGGGATACTTGCCGCAGGCGGTGTTGAGCACGGCGATCACTACCAGAGCTTGTACGGGGGTCAGAAACTGGTTGAACTTCATGAATTAGGTAACTGCAAGACGTGATTGAAACGATAAATCGTAACTAAGCTGATTAGGGCAAAAGAATTCAGTGGCCTAATTTAAAATTTTCTTCGTTCTATCGACGAACTTTAGGGTAAAAATTCCTCAGATTGACGAAAATTTTCCTTAGATATACCTTAGGTACCAACGAAGCTTGTTGACAGAAAGTGGCTTGTAGGTTTGCTCAATTGCTGCGCCAGCGCAAGCAGCCTCACTAAAAAACATCCGCCTCAGCCAAGAGCTGAGGCGGACGCTAAAGTCAGAGAGTGAGCTATTTTTGGCAAACTTACATACCAAAAGCATAGTAATAGGTGCCAGGATACTGGGCGTAGGTACCTTCTAGCATGACCCCACCACGGCGATTTTTCAATACCTCCTCTACGTCGCCGATGTCGCGTACGGGCTTGTCGTTGATTTTGGTAATGATGAAGCCTTCGCGCACGTCGGTTTGCTGGCTGAGTTTGCCGCGCATCAGACGGGTGATCTGTACTCCCCCTTTGATGCCCAAGCGTCTGGTTTCTTCTTCGCTGAGCGGTTGCAGCTCTACCCCCATCACATCGAATACGCTGGCTTCTTCGCGCTCGACCACTTTGGTGTTGCCAGCGCGATTTTTGAGTACCACATCAATTTCTTTGCGCTTGCCATCGCGATCTACCACGATGCTTACTTCATCGCCGGGGCGTCGGGTGCCTACTGCGGCTTGCAGTTCAGAGGCAGATTTGACTTTCTTACCGTTTACCGCCACGATCACATCGCCCACCTCAACTCCGGCGTCTTCGGCGGCGCTATTTTCCATCATATCGTTGACGTATACGCCTTCCGTAACGTCTAGCCCTTCTTCACGGGCAAAGTTGCCATCTAGGTCGCGGATCATCACGCCGAGGTAGCCACGCTGTACGGTACCATAATCCATCAGGTCTTTGATCACTTTGCGCATCAAGTTAGAAGGCACAGCAAAGGCGTAGCCAGAGTAGGCACCCGTGGGGCTCGCAATGGCCGTATTGATCCCCACCAGCTCACCGTTGAGATTGACCAAGGCTCCCCCGGAGTTGCCAGGGTTGACGGCGGCATCCGTCTGGATAAATGACTCGATGGCCGCCTGATCGCGCAGGATATTGATATTGCGCGCTTTAGCACTAACGATCCCTGCGGTTGCGGTGGAGTTGAGGCTAAAGGGATTGCCTACGGCTAGCACCCATTGCCCTACCTTCACCTCGTCAGAGTTGGCCACGGTAATGGGGGAGAGGTCATCGGCGTCGATCTGGATCAGCGCTAAGTCAGTAGAAGGATCGGTGCCCACGATCTTGGCTTTGAAGGTTCGATTGTCGTTGAGAATCACTTCGATGTCCTCTGCGCGGTCGATCACGTGGTTGTTGGTAACGATGTATCCGTCGTTGGTAAGGATCACCCCCGAACCACTACCCACTTGGGGTCGTGGTTGCTCGCTGCGGGGGCTGGGATCACCAAAGAATTCGCGAAAGAAATCGGGAACACCAGCCGAAGGCTGCGACCCGCGCGCGACACTGGTCGATTTGATGTGTACGACCGCAGGCATGGACCGCTCAGCAGCCACCGTGAAGTCTAGCAAAGGGGTGTCGCCGTTGTATTTGGTACTTGCCACGGGGGCGCTATTGCTGTGCTCCACCCGGATGACTGATTCCTCTTTGTCAAAGAAAAGGGCATACACCCCCAGGGTGATGAGGCTGCCAAATACAGCCGCGAGAAAAATGCCGATGGTTCGTTTCATATTTTTCTGCATTAGTTAGTCTGTGTAGATTGTGTTAAGACAATGGCTCAGGGCCCCAAAAGTTGGTAGTGGGCGGCTGAGAACAATCTCGAAGCCTGCTTACCATTATTTGCACCATGAAATTACGCGTTGGGCCATCCGCCGTTTCTTAACGAAGCGTTAAAGATGCTGCCTGCGCATTTCTCAAAAAATCGTACCTTCACGCTGCTGATGAACCTGTAGCCTTTTGTGCCTGATCATGACCTTGACTGCCGCTCGCCACGCCCTCCAAACGTATTTTGGCTACGAAGCCTTTCGCCCCCTGCAAGCCGAAGTCGTCGAGCATGTGCTGCAAGGCGGCGATGGTCTGGTCTTGATGCCGACGGGTGGGGGTAAGTCGATGTGTTTTCAGTTGCCGGCTTTGGTGATGCCCGGCATGACGGTGGTGATTTCGCCGCTCATTGCGCTGATGCGCGATCAGGTGGCGGCCTTGCAGGCCAACGGGGTAGCTGCGGCTTTTCTCAACTCTACCCAGTCTGGTGCCGAGCAGGCCGCCGTCATTGAGCAGGCCCTGATCGCCGAGCTCAAGTTGCTCTATATCTCCCCCGAAAAGGCGCTCACCTCAGACTTCTACAACATCCTGGCCCAGACCAAGGTCAACCTTTTTGCCATCGATGAGGCGCACTGCATCTCTGCCTGGGGCCATGACTTTCGGCCCGAATACACCCAACTGGCGCATTTGCGAGATCGTTTTGCGGAGATTCCCTTTCTGGCCCTGACGGCTACGGCAGACAAGCCCACCCGCCGCGACATCATCCAGCAGTTGCGGCTGCGCCAGCCACGGCAGTTTGTTTCTTCCTTCGACCGCCCCAACCTGAGCCTGACGGTGTTGCCCGGCCAGCAAAAGCTCAAGACCATCCTGGAGTTTCTTCGCCTGCGACCCAACCAAGCGGGCATCATCTATTGCCAGACGCGCAAGACCACCGAAGAACTCGCCAGTAAGTTGCAGGCACGTGGCATCGACGCCAATGCCTATCACGCGGGGCTAGCGCCGGAGTTGCGTACCCAGATTCAGGATGATTTCATCAATGACCATACCCAGATCGTCTGTGCGACCATCGCCTTCGGGATGGGCATCGACAAATCCAACGTGCGCTGGGTGATCCATTACAACCTCCCCAAAAACCTCGAAAACTACTACCAGGAAATCGGTCGGGCAGGACGCGATGGGCTGCCCAGCGATACGCTGCTCTTCTATAGCTATGGCGATGTGGTGCAGCATCAGTTCTTTATCAAACAAAGCAATCAGCAGGAGCTCTTGAGCGCCAAGCTAGAACGCATGCAGCAGTATGCCAACGCCAAGATCTGCCGACGGCGCATCCTGCTCAGCTATTTTGGGGAGGAGGTGCGGCAAGACTGCGGCAACTGCGATGTGTGCCAAAATCCCCCCCAGCGCTTCGATGGGACCATCGTGGCTCAAAAGGCGCTATCGGCCATTTATCGCCTCCAAGAATCAGTGGGCCTGACCATGCTCATCGACGTGCTGCGTGGCTCCAACAAGAAGGAGGTCCGCGAGCGAGGCTTTCACCAGATCAAGACCTATGGCGTCGGAGCCGACATGAGCCAGGTCCAATGGCAGCATGTTTTGTTGCAGATGCTACAACTCGGGTTGATGGAAATAGCCTATCACGAGGGGCATACCCTCAAGCTCACCAATGCGGCCCGAGCTGTGCTCTTTGACGGTGCCAAGGTCGAGTTGGTGCGCCTGGAGCGCCCCCAACCCGTGGTGGCGCGGGCAGAGTCGCGGCGCGACTGGCTCGACGAACAGGAGGCCACGCTCTTCGAGCAGTTGCGTCAACTGCGCCTGCGTCTAGCGCGCGAGGCCAATGTGCCTCCTTACGTGGTCTTTAGCGATGCCACCCTGCGAGCGATGGCCCAGCAACAGCCTACCACCGAGGCGGCCATGCGAAGTATATCCGGCGTAGGAGCCCGCAAATGGGAGCGATACGGCCAAGCCTTTATCCAAGCCATCCAACACTATGAGTAACCCCAACGCCCTGCTCTCCGATCAGCCACGCAAGGACTCCGAAATTGTGGATCAGACTACTGGACATCATCCACTCAGACAGAATTTCAAGATTCACAGGATCATAAGCACCTGAAAGCCATCTTGTTAATCTTGTCCAATCTTGTCTATCTTGTCCAAAAACGAGCGCGCCAAAAGCTCATGTCCAGTAGAATGATTGTGGATATTTTTTTAAAAAAATATCTGCTGATTATCAGATGTATGGCTCATCTCAAAGCGAAAAACCGCCGCTTTCTGGGGGTTAGAGGTGTACGTGATTGATCTAAATTTAATTTTTACTTAACTTTCAATCGAAATATCTACTATGACTACCTCAAATGAAAGCGCTCGTACTTGATCTGGAGGAAGATATCCTAGATCTACTCGACTACAACCTGACCAAAGTGGGTTTTGAAGTGCTTGGCCTGGAGGAAGAGCATGATATGCTGGCCATCGCCAGCTCGTATTACCCCCACGTGGTCTTGATTGGCAACTGCTCTTCCCTGGAAAAGCAGCGGGAGATTTGCTTTCATATCCGTCAACTCGACAATCCTTTTTCCCCCTTGATTATTTGTCTGACCACTGATCAGACTCACTGTGATGAAGGCGGAAACTACGACGTAGGGGCAGATTTATGCATCGCTACCCCTATTCCTCTTCGGCAATTGATCGCTGAAATCAA
This sequence comes from uncultured Bacteroidia bacterium, assembly GCA_964449365.1. Lineage (GTDB taxonomy): Bacteria > Bacteroidota > Bacteroidia > J057 > J057 > CAYVAP01. The sequence continues at coordinate 2,401 of CAYVAP010000166.1, read as the reverse complement.
GCTTCACTTGGCTCCCCTGATGCTCAAAACCGCTTGATGCCTCTTTTTCGCTGTTGATTCTGACGAAGAAAGTTTGAAGCTTTTGGTTCGAGGTTCGCAGCATATTGCACTCCGCCTACCGCTCATCCAGGTAAGAGGCTGTTTGGGTTTATAAGCACGAAAAGCTGGGGGGTCGTGGCTCCAACTGGGAGTTGAGCTTGCTGAAAGCCCTGATAGTCAGCAGCCTCCAGCGAGTCAACTCCCTATCGACGCCACCACCAGCAGGGGTAAGGGCCCTAGCTTTGGGTCAAGAAAAATATCGAGATATTCCGAGAAAAATTGACGCACTCAGACTCATACCTGGTCCCTTTATCCCAGGTACTCGTGGCAGGACAAGTTTGGGCCGTAAGCAACGGTCAAAAAATAACCTCTCTTTTTCCCTTCTAGGCAAAGCAATACAACTCTCTGTTTATCAAATTTTTACTCTGCTCCTCTGCGTGAAACCAAAGGAGGAAGTTATTCTTTGAGCTTTACGAAAGGAGCAATCCCAACAGCCTCTAAGGCCCATTGAGAAATACGCGCTCTCATCCTCTGCCCCAAACCCGCTCGATCGCCTCTATGGCGTGAGTCAGGCGTCGCTCATCTGTGCCGCTGATCACCGCGTAGGGCACTGCGGCATGCTTCAGCGCGTTTTGATACAACTCGAATAACTCCTGGCGAGCGTGGGGATGTTCCCGTAGCGGATCATCGGCCCAAGGCAGGTCGATGTCCATCAAAAGATGCAAATCGTAATCCTGAAGCCGCATGGCGCGGTCCAGTCGGGGATCGACCCGCTGATACTTGAATTGCGCCCAGATGTAAATCACCAGCAAATTGGTATCGGCAAAAAGCCAGCGTTTGGCTTGGGCCGCCTTGGCTGCTTCCAGCGAAAGCTGCCCCTGAGCAATGGCCCAGAGATCGGCCTCTCGATAGGAACGTGGCAGATGGGCGAGGTACTCCCGCGCATATTCGGGCACCCACAAATCTTGGTAGTGCTGGGCCAGGGCTTGAGCCAGGGCAGATTTGCCCGTGGACTCTGGCCCTACGATGGCGATTCGGCGTAGCGGCATAGGGACGTGTAAGGTAGGGAAAAAGTGTTTTCCGCGCCTTACCCGTGCAGCAGGTCAAGCAGATCTCGTCCCCGGGCTCATTGACCAGATGAGCTGCCTCCCCGAGTCCAGTCAGGCTTGGCCGCAGGCACCACCTCCCAATGCCAGCCCTTCTTACGTCGATACTGCCGGCGACCCAGCATGCGCATCACCAGCCCAGAGGTGAGAACCACGCCCACAATGGCCAGGGTCTTGATGCTCGGTGGTCGGTCGGTGGCCAGGGTGTTGAAGCTGCTGCCCAGAATCACCATGCTGCCACCGGCCATGGTGGTGCCAGAATAGAGGCGCTGAAAGCGTCGCCAATTGGGCGCATGTTGCTTGTCGATCGCCATGATCTCGCTCAGCCGGATCTGCTGCCGATAGGTGCGCAGGTCGCTCTCTTGGGCGCCCGCCATGTGGGTCTCCGTGGTGATCCAGAGCACCGAGTCATCCAGTTGCGTGAGGCGCCCCCGCACCTTGCCATCAGAGCGGGAGAGGCTGACAAGGTCGCCTACCCGCATACTCGCTCGGTGCTTGCGCTTGGGATGCGCGATCAACAAATGCGCCTGTCCCCACCCCTCCCGGGCGGCGACGGTCAGCAGAAGCAGAAGACAAATCAAGTGTCGCATAGCATGGCGTGGCTGGGTCCTGATGTACGAGGCGCGCGGTAGGCCGCGCAACCATGGGGCAAAAACGCCTTTGGGCCAGCTTTTTCCACCTCTAAATCAAAAAAACTCTTGCTTAGCTCAAAAAAATGCTGCTATATTTGCATCCGCAATCGAAACAGTTGATCGGTTGCTACGTCTATGCCTTTAGCTGCGGATGTGGCGGAATTGGTAGACGCGCTAGATTCAGGTTCTAGTGGGGTAACACCCGTGGAGGTTCGAGTCCTCTCATCCGCACCAGATCGGCTCTGAAAACTCAGAGCCGATTTTTTTGGCGCTACGCTATCCCCGATTTCTTATTTCCAGCGCAAGTTTGACACCACCCTTGAGAACCCACCACTTTGGCTCTCAGCCATTTTTCCATTTTCCCCAACATTTGCCACCTTTACCAGAGTTATACTTCAAAGTGGTTGGATGGTAGACTTGTTGATTTGTTGAATGGCCTTGTTATCCATAAGTTATGGTGTCTTACAGCTCTACAATCCTTACGCCACGTAGTATAATCGTTCATAACTCGCTACTCACCTCTCTACTGATCACTGCCCACTTCTTCACTGCTCACTGTTCATTGCCCACTTCATCATTGTTCACTGCTCACTGCCCACTTCTTCACTGTTCACTTCTTCACTG
>CAYVAP010000165.1:6470-8428 GCA_964449365.1 uncultured Bacteroidia bacterium | reverse complement strand
AGTGGTAATCGAATAAGGCAGGGTGTAACCGGTGTTGCAATTGCTGTCATCGATGCAATAGTTGGTAAATATGGCGGCATTGTTCAGGGTAACATCCGGATGATACAACGCCGTAACGCCTTGGGTCACCACGCAGGTACCGGTGCTGTCCGTTACCGTCAGGATAACCGTGTAGTTTTGGGTGGCCGTGTTAAAGCCGTAATTGTACTGCACCGACTCACCAGTAACGATCGGCGAGCCATCGCCGAAGTCCCAGGTATAGACCGCACTGGTGTCCAGGTTGGAGGTTGCGGCAAAGGTCAGGTTGGTGTTGCCACAAAAGATAGTATCTGGCGATATGTCAATGGAGCAAGTCTGCCCATTCGCTCCCGCCGCCCACAGCAGCAAAAGCATCAGCCAAGAAGAAGACAGGAATTTATACACGGGGTAAGAAAATTTGAAGCGGAAAAAGAGGTCAGAGGTCAGTCAGAGGTCAGAAGTCAGAGGTCAGAAGTCAGAGGAGAAAGCTCTTTTGTCTCGCTTCTCGCAGCGCAGCGATCTCGCTTCTCACTTCTCGCAGCGCAGCGATCTCGCTTCTCACAGCGCAGCGAGCTCAAAAAGGCACCACGCAGGGCGGTCCACTGCGACAACTGAGGTTCGAGCCACGCAGCACATCGCCCAGCATCACACTCAGCGACAGCTCCAGGGTACCGGTGCCGTCGTTGGTCAGGCCGGCAAATTGATAGTCATAGCTGATGCCAAAGCGCAGCATGCGGGCTGAGGTGCGGGTTTCGGTATTTTCGAGTGGAACCACGCACCCCGCAGCGAGGATGAGGCTATGAATTCCCTGGTCCCAGGCCAGCCACCGATCCGAATCGAAGTATCCTGGAAACAATCGCCCGTGGTACCATATTCCGCCCCAGAAGCCCCGGTCGATCTCGCCCAGAGCCGTGGCCATGACGCCGATCTGATTGGACCAAAACCAAAAGCGCGAATCGCTGCTATCGCGGGCTGGCAGCAGATTCGAAGTAGCCGACTGCCCCTCGATCTTGAGCATAGGGATGAATTGGTAGCCCCCCTGATTGATCACATAATCGCTGTGCAGGGTGAAGCGCATGGGCAAGATATCGGGCCGCCCGATGCGGTTGAGGGGACGCCCCGGCAGGTGGTGTACCGCAAAGCCCAGGCGCAGAAACTGACTGAAGTTGTCTTGGGGATTTTTGCCGGGCTTGGCTTTGGTGGTACGCAGGGTGTAGTAAACGCCTGCGTCGAAATCGGCAAAAGGCCGCCCCCGGAAGTCGAGAAATTCCTGCGGGGCTGCCGTCTGGTAGACATTGCCCAGGATGGGGTGAAACTCATCGCCAAATTCGAAGGCATCCTGACCACTGAGGCCAAAGCCATTGACGCTGAGGCGCAGCCCGAAGTTGATCTCGCCGCGCGGCTGTCGATTGCTACAAGAGCGTGAGCGGAAAGCGTAGGCCAAGCCCACCCGACGCCAATGGAGCCGACCCGGCCCTTCGGCGTGTTCCACGTAGGAGAGGCCCAGGCCCGATTGCTGCCGGGGAAGATTCAAGCTCGCCCCAAAGATGCCCGTGCTGTAACCCGAGCGCACCCCGTCGATGCGAAACCATTGCTCGCGCCACGCGGTGTTGATTTGTAGGCCTTCCTCATAGCCAGCCAGGGCGGGATTGAGGTAGAGGGGATTCGCGAAGTACTGCGACAAAATTGGATCCTGCGCGCGCAGGGGCGCGGCGTGGAGGCCCATCAAAAGCAGCAACACCGCACAGCTTAGGCGCACAGCATTGCACCACCGATGGGTAGTACACATAGTCATAACGGCTTAGAGAAATTACTCAGTCTGACAAATAGATCGGTGGGAAAGCGTACTAAGGTGTGCAGATCCGAATCTCTGGTAAGTAAGTAAATTTTTTCCGAAAAAGTCAACTAATGCGTGCATTCACCGTGATGCCGGATGCAAT
>CAYVAP010000165.1:0-6370 GCA_964449365.1 uncultured Bacteroidia bacterium | reverse complement strand
CCGCGCGGTACGAGTCCCGTACCGCCACACGGACCGTGATGCCGGATGCAATCCGCGCGGTACGAGTCCCGTACCGCCACACGGACCGTGATGCCGGATGCAATCCGGCGGTACGAGTCCCGTACCGCCACACGGACCGTGATGCCGGATGCAATCCGGCGGTACGAGTCCTTATGGCAAAACCAATCGCTGGGTATGAATCACCCGCCCGTCCTCACCTATATGAACGGCTAGGGGTATAAGTATAAGGGAATCAACTGTGGCGCTCGCTGCCGCGCTTTCGCGGCGAGGCCCAACCAACCCGATACCTTTCTCTACCGTGTAGCCGTCAACACCGCCCTCACCCACGTGCGCCGCGAACGCAACCGGCAAACGACCTCCCTGGAGCAGGCCCCGCCTCCGGTCGCCCAACCCAACTGGGAGCAGGCCATGGACCAACGGCAGCAACTTCAGGCCCTCTACGCCGCGATCGAGTAGCTCAAGCCCGCCGACCGTACCCTCATCCTGCTCTGGCTGGAAGACATGTGCTACCAAAACATGGCACACCTACCGACGATGGCCCCCTCGACGGAAGGCAACTTGTAGCCATTGGGGCCTTTGCCGCATTTTGCCTCATGATCCTGCTGGTTTTGCACCGCTACTCCCTCCGGCCCGAACCGCGACGCTACGAGCAGATCGAAACCCAGATTCGACAGATCCTCGCCGACTGGGAAGAGACAGACGCCCATTCATATAGGTGAGGAAATTTTCTTAGCTTCGTAGCAAAATCGCCATTACCTGTGAAACCAAAGGTGCTTATGCTGGGCTGGGAATATCCGCCCTACCTCAACGGCGGCCTCGGGGTCGCCACCGCTGGGCTAGCCCAGGCACTGTCTGCGTTGGTCGATCTGACCTTGGTGCTGCCCCGCAGCGAAGAGACGACCTTACCCGCAGGCGGACGCATCCTGAGCCTGCACGGGCAAGAGCTACCGGACATTCGCCGCCGCTACCTCCGGCAAGAGTCGGAATGGCTGCGCGAGGTACGGGTCGAATCCGTTGACGTATCGCTGCAAGGCTACGAGCAGGTAGGCAGGCGCTTTGCCCCCATCAGCCGCGAACAGTGGCTGCGGGTCGAGCGGATGATTCCCGAAGAAATCTTGGAACGCCCGGCCCGCCCTTTCTTCATCGATCAACTGTATGGCGACGATGTGGTCGCGCGCGTGATCGACTACAGCGAGCTGGTGCTGGCCCAAGGGGAAAGCCTCGACTTTGACCTCATTCACGCCCACGACTGGATGACCTTCTTGGCAGGGCTGCAACTCAAGGCCCGCAGCGGCAAGCCCCTGGTGCTGCACGTACATTCGCTGGAGTACGACCGGGGCGGCCCCGAGAGTCGCGGCTGGATCTTCGCATTGGAACAACACGCCCTGCAACACGCCGACCTGGTGATTCCAGTCAGTCGCTACACGGGCGATATCCTGCGCCGCATCTACGGGATTTCGCAAGAGCGGCTCTATCCAGTACGCAATGGCATCGCCCCGCTGGCGCGCTATCGCAGCGCACGGCCCTTTGCCGAGCCCCTGATCGCTTTTTTGGGGCGTATCACCCCCCAAAAGGGCCCGATGTACTTCTTCGAAGCGGCCCTGCACCTATTGCGCGAGCGGCCCCATACCCAGTTTGTGGTGGCCGGGCAGGGAGAACAAATCGAGGCCCTGATCCGCCGGGCCACCGCAGCCCAGGTGCGCGACCGCATTCACTTTCCGGGCTTTCTCGACCGCGACCGGGTACACGACCTGCTCTCTATGGCCGACGTCTTTGTGCTGCCTTCGGTGTCGGAGCCCTTCGGACTGGCAGCCCTGGAGGCCGCTCAACTGGGCGTACCCTGCATTCTCTCCACCCAGTCGGGCGTGGCCGAGGTGCTGCATGGAGCCCTGCAGGTAGACTATGCCGATACCCCTGCGATGGCGCGCCTCATGCAGCGCCTGCTCGACGATCAAAGTCTACGCGCTCAGGTAATAGCGACTCAAGATCGCGCGTTGGCGACCATCTCCTGGCCCTATGCGGCCAAGCGGGTAGTCGAGGCATATGCAAGGCTGATTTGAAATCTAAGTAACGCTCAAAAGGGGCCATTTTTCTCTCTTGCCCTCGGCTAGAAAGGTCGTATTTTGCTGATCATTTCGTTTTCGGGGGCTGGTTTTTGCGGCGCTTTTCACCCCCGTAACACTCGGTTCCGGGATAGTCAGGCATTTTGAAACTGGCATCCATCCGTTTCTCCACCTTTATCTCTCTGGCCATGATGCTCGATCGTCTCTTTATCACTTTTTGGTTGCTGCTGAGCGCCTGGTCTCTACCTGGTCAGTCTTCTCATCACAGCCTGCAGCTCGAAGTAGCTGGCCGAATCGGCTTGATTGCGGGCCTGACCTACGAATATCGCTTGTCAGATGATCGCTTTGGCCTGGGCACTGGCCTAGGCTTTGCCAACTATGAGCGCAACGAGGCGATACGGGTCCTGCCTAACGGCGAATTCGAAGCCGGACAGGCCCAAAACCTCTACTTTTCCACGCCCATCTATGCCTTTGCCAGCCTGGGCAAAGGGGCTTACCGCTTGCACCTACCCCTCAACCTGCTCCTGCTGCACGAATCCAGCCGCTTGGAATTTCCTGGCGAATCCAGAATCAATGACTACCGGACAGACCTGGTAGGCATGCTCGGCTTGGGCTTCGAATACCTGGGCGAAAGCTGGCTGCTGCGGGCCACGCCCTATTTTTCCTACCTCTTCTCCCGACAAACCCAGAATTTTCTCTTCGATGATTTTTTTCCCTGGTTTGGCCTCACCGCTGGGCGGCGCTTTTGAGCCAGCCATTTTCTAGGGACTAAGCAAATCATTCCGGCATAGATCGGGTTGATGGATTGATTAGGCAAAGATCAGATAACAACCCTGATTGTCTCGCTGCGTTCAAGCCATTTTGGCTCACAGTTATTCACCGAACCCTACCCGAGTGTTTTCATTTATCCGCAAGATCGGCACCCCCCGACGCATGGGAGATCAGCCCAACGGGCAATCTACCAACAAGCCCAAACCAGCCAATGAGATTCTCGATGAGCTGACTGAGACCGGCTTGGAAGAATACAATCGTCCACGACGTCAACTATTTATCTCGGCTTTCACCGGCGGCATGGAGGTGGGATTCAGCGTCTTACTGATGGGGGTGCTCTACTCGCTGCTGGCAGAAGACGTCTCCGAAGTGTCAATGCATCTGGTCTTGGCCACGGCCTATCCCCTAGGCTTTCTTTTCGTGGTGATTGGCCGCTCGGAGTTGTTCACCGAGCACACCGATGTGGCGCTGCTGCCTGTGCTGGCCCGCAAAGTCGCTCCGGTAGAGTTGCTCAAGCTCTGGGGCACCATCTTTACGGGTAATTTGCTCGGTGGCTACCTCATCGGGGCCATGCTGATTCTCATCGGGCCAGGACTAGGCGTCATCAATGATGAGGCCCTCATCCATCTGGCCGAAAAGATGATTCCCTACGATTGGTGGGTCATCTTGGGCAGTGGGATCCTCGCCGGCTGGCTAATGGGATTGCTCACCTGGCTGGTGGGGGCTTCGCAGGAAACCATCTCGCGCATGCTGGTGGTGATCTTGGTCACCATCGTGATCGGCATCGCCGGGCTGCACCACTCGATCGTGGGATCGATCGAGGTATTTTGTGGTGCCGTGATCGATCCTAATATCACCCTAGGGGATTATCTGCACTTTCAGCTCTGGGCCACCGTGGGCAACATCATCGGCGGTGGGGTCTTCGTGGGGTTGTTCAAGTTCGGGCAGAGTGCGAAGATCACTCGATGAGCCCACCCAAGGAAAAGCTCCCTTGATCTTAAAATGTCAACTTCACTAGCATCACCACATTGCGCCCCTGCTCTGGTAGATTGATCAGACGGTATCGGCTGAGATGATCGAAGTAGGCTGCATCGAGCAGGTTTTGCCCTTGCAGGCTCAGCTCTAGGTCATAGCGCCCGAAGGTAAAGACTGTCCCCAGCGAGGCTTCCAGCAATTGGTAGGCCGGCGTAGCCCGTTCGTTACGGTCGATCCGGCGCGGCCCGTTGGCAAACACGTACTGATGGCTTAGCGTAGCGTAGCAGTCCCCTACCCTCGCCTGCTCGGACTGCCACTGGTAAGCTAGCTCGCTCAGCACCGAGGGCTGCGGGGTGAAAGGCAGCGATAAGCCCGTGACCAGGTTGTAGTTCCAGAGGTATTCACCCGTCTGATGGAAAGCCAGATAATCGGTGATCTCGACCTCCCAATCCACTTCAAAGCCACTGTAGATCGCATCCGTCTGCTGGTAGCGAAAAATTTGTCCGGCCTCGGGCAAGGTAGAGAGGCGCCCCGATGGCCCGAGGTAGATAAAATCGTCGAAATAATTGAAGTAAGTAGCCCCGTGTACCTGCCAGCGACCGCGCTGCCAATCAAAGCCCAGGTCGAGTTGATAGCCCTGCTCAGAGCTCAGGTCAGGGGTGCCTTGCTCATGGCGAAACGTACCGTGGTGTACCCCGTTGGAGACGGTTTCGGAGGGATAAGGCACCCGAAAGCTCTTGCCAAAGTGAACCTTGAGCCAGGCGCGCTCGGGTCGCAGGGTGTAGCGCCCCCCGATGGAGCCCGACCAGTTGACGAAGAGATCATCGGTCATGGGCACCCCCAGCGAGTCGATGATGCGGGCGTTGCTGTCCCACACGTAGCGCTCGAAGGCTTGGCTGGCATTGGTACCCAGGTCGAGGCGCGCCCCGCCACTGAACTTCCAGCGTAGGTTGGTCGGCTCGAAGTGGGTAATCACAAAGGCCCCGGTGCGCAGGGCTTCGAAATCGGGCAGCAGAAACTCCCAGCCTGCGTGGCGATTGGTTTGGTACTGCCCGCTGAGGCCGTAGGTATTTTTCCACTGCGCAGAAAAAACCTGCTCGTAGTGCAGGTTGGCGGTCCAGGTCTGCAGGTCGAGCTGCAAGCCGAGAAAGTTGTTGGGGTCGATTTCGGGCTGATTGTGAAACTCGGGGAAGGCTAGCTCCTGCCGCAGGTTGCGCTGCCAGCCCAGGTCGATGGTGAGGTGATCTTCGCCGAAGACCAGCACCTGATTGAAGATCAGCTTTTGGTGATCCACCTCCTGACCGGGTAGGTCGAGGTTGCGGCGGTCGCCGTCGGGTTGTAGCGCGTAGCTGCGCGGCACCCCGATAGCCCCGGAAAAGAGGCCGCTTTTCAGGCGATAATGGCTGTAGGTGAGGCGAGTAATGCCCCAGTCGCGGCGCAGCCCCACTTGCCCTTTGAAGTTATCTTCTTGACCGGCGGTGTTTTTGAGGTAGCCTTCGAAAAGTGGCAGCACGAAGCCCTGGTAGACAAACGTATCGGCGGGTGCGCGATAGTCGCCAAAGTCTTGCCGGGTGTAGCGAGCCGAGAACCACCAGTCGTCGCGGTTGATGGCCAGCCGGGCCGAGGCACCCAGGTGGGCGTTGTTGCTTTTGCCCAGCAGGGTGAGGCTGCCACTGACCCGATCCTTGGGCGGCACCGGGGCAGGCATGAGATTGATGACCCCGCCGAGGCCGTCAGAGCCGTATTGTAGCGAAGCCGGGCCTTTGACCACCTCCACCCGCGACACAGAGAAGGCGTCGATTTCCAGGCCGTGGTCTGCGCCCCAATGCTGCCCTTCCTGCTTGATGCCCTGATCATTGACGATTACGCGGTTGAAGGAAAGACCCCGAATCATGGGCTTGGCGATGCCCACCCCAGTATTGATGGCGTCGAGCCCCGGCAGGCGAGAGAGGCTGGCCGAGAAGTTGCCGCGTACGTTGCGGGTGAGGTCGGTCTCATCGAGGTGCTCCGTGGCGAGCAGGTCTTCTTGCTTGGCGTGCTCGTCGAGGATGCGCACGGTGGAGAGGCGGCGCTGGTTGTCGACCAGTTGCAGGGTCAGGCGGCGAGTTTCACCGGGGCGCAGCAGCAGCGCCAAGGTGTCAGGTTCGTAGCCCACCCGGCGCAGGGCCAGGCGATAGGCACCCGCAGGCAGGGGCGCAAAGTCAAATTGCCCCTCTGCCCCGCTCAGGCAGCCCAACGAATCGGGCAGCAAGATTAAGGTAACAGCCGGTATCGGCTTCCCGCTGACATCCAGCACCTCGCCCGCGAGACGAGCGCTGTCTGGCATTTGCCCCCAAAGCGGCGTCGGTCCACTGAGTATCACCAGCCACCCAACCCAAGCAATGAATCTGTGCATGCAGTCTCTTCGAAATTGATGCAACAAAGTTGCAAAAATCTGAGGGATTTTGCTAGGGAAACGAGTCGCCTCACCTATATCAACGGTCAGGGGTATAAGGTGGTCAGGTACAGCATTTACCTTCCGTTCCTCTTGGCTCACTCAG
>CAYVAP010000164.1:0-8436 GCA_964449365.1 uncultured Bacteroidia bacterium | reverse complement strand
CACCCCGATCACCCCGATCACCCCGATCACCCCAATCACCCCGATCACCCGACTGATCACTGTTCATTGTTCACTAAAACATGGCCAAACAACCCCTCACCGCCAAGCGTACCCAAGAGATTCTGAAGCGCGTGCGCAAGATCGAGATCAAGACCCGTGGGCTGTCCAACCAGATCTTTTCCGGGGGCTACCACAGCGCCTTCAAGGGGCGCGGCATGTCCTTCAGCGAGGTGCGGGGCTATCAGTTCGGCGATGATGTGCGCAACATCGACTGGAACGTAACCGCCCGCTTCGAAGAGCCCTTCGTCAAGGTCTTCGAAGAAGAGCGAGAGCTGACCGTGATGCTGGTGGTGGACGTCAGTCCTTCGACCATCTTTGGCAGCCAGGCCAACCGCGAGGGCATCGCACAGATGAAGCAGGACCTGATGGCCGAGATCAGCGCCCTGCTGGCGTTTTCGGCTACACAAAACAACGACAAGGTAGGGGCGCTGCTCTTCACCGATCGCACCGAGCGCTTCATTGTCCCCAAAAAGGGGCGCAACCACATCCTGCGCCTGATCCGCGAGCTGATCGAAAACGACCCCGAGGGCCAGGGCACCGACCTCAACGACGTGCTGCGCCACCTCTCCAACATGCTCAAGAAGCGCAGCATCGTCTTCATCCTCTCCGACTTCATGAACACCGGGCCGGACTATAAAGATGCCCTGAGCATCATCAAACGGCGGCACGACGTGGTGGGCCTACATCTCTACGACGACCGTGAGGCCGAGCTGCCCAACTTGGGCCTGGTGCGCGCCCGCGACGCCGAGAGCGGCGAACAGATGTGGCTCGATACCGCCAGCAAAGCTACCCGCACCGCCTACGCGGCCTGGTACCGCGAAAACTTCGTCCGCACCCGCGAGACCTTCCTCCGCACTGGGGCCGACTTCCTCAGCATCAACACCAAGGAGAGCTACCTTCAGGCTCTCATGGGCCTGTTCAACCGGCGGGGATCGAGGCGGTGAATGGAGAGAATGGGAAATTCCTGATTCATAAAAATGGAGCTGGCAGCCAGGGCGGAGCATGAAGCACGGCAAACCACTAAAAAAAGGTGGTATCTTATCTCAGCTATGGCATCACCACGCTTTCTCCTGATCTTGCTCCTGGGGCTAATCGGCTGCTCTCCCCGCCCCGAGCCAATCGCCCTGCCGCGCCCGGTACCGCTCTGGTCAGTGCAGATGCAGGGCTTTTGGCAAAAAGCCATCGACCGCAACTACGAGCAAACCCTCCCCCACCTGTGGGATCGCTACGCCGAGCATCGCTATCACTTCGCCCGAGCGGCAGGGCTGATGCCCGGCGGCTATGCAGGCCATCGGGCAGGCTTTAGCGATGCGGAGGTATACAAGTTGCTCGAAGCCTACGCCTATCACCATGCGCTGGGCTATCCCTGGCCTGCCCCACTCGATACCCTGATCGACTGGATCGCCGCTGCCCAGCAACCCGATGGCCATCTACAAACCCGCGATGCGCTGGTAGCAGATCGACTAAGCTTGTCAAACTTTGACGCCCGGCACATCAATCGAGGCGGTTTGCATCGCCTCTACAACCTGGGGCATCTCTTCGAAGCGGCCAGCGCAGCGGCACAATTCCGCACCGACAGCCAATTGCTCACCGTGGCCAGACGCGCCGCTGCGCCTCTACTCGACCACTACGTGCCGCTTTTCGCGCCACGTGTGGTCTCCGGCCATCCCGAAATCGAGCTGGGACTGCTACGCCTCTGCGCCACTACGGGCGATGTCCGCTATCAGCAGCTAGCCCGCCGATTTCTCGCCTGGCGCGGGCAGAATGGCCAACCATCCAACTTCGACCAGCAATACAGTCAGCAGCATCAGCCCTTGCGTGAGCAAACCCAGCCCGTGGGGCATGCCGTGCGGGCGCTTTACCTCTACCGCGCCATGACCCTACTGGGCCAGCAAACTGGCGACCGGAGCTGGCTCACCGCCGCCGATCGCCTCTTTGACGCGTTGGTGGAGCGGCATCTGTACCTGCATGGCGGCGTGGGGGTGCATCATTATTTGCCTGCCCCGGGGCGACACTTCAAAGGATGGGAGGGCTTTGGCCAGCCCTACGAGTTGCCACCTGATGGCTACGCCGAAACCTGCGCGGGGGTGGCTCTGGCCCTGTGGGCCGCAGACTTGGGACGGATACATGGCCAGGCTCGCTATTTCGAGCTGGTAGAACGCATCCTCTACAATCACAGCCTGGGGGCGGTGTCGCAATCGGGCCAAGCCTTTTGCTACGAAAACAACCTCTGTGCCCCCACTGCCACCGGGCGCGGCGACCGTCGCGTACCCAAGCCCATGTCCTGCTGCCCCTTCAACCTAGCCCGACTGCTGCCCCAAGTGCCGGGCCTGCTTTACAGCTACAGCGACACTGCGCTGTGGGTGCATCTTGGCGCCGCTAGTCGCGCCGAGGTGGATTTGCCCGGCGGAACCGTGGCCTGGCGGGTACAGACCGATTATCCCTGGCAAGGCGAGCTGCGCCTCCGCTTCGAAGCGGTGCCCGATCAGGTTCTTAGCCTGTATCTGCGGGTGCCCAGCTGGGGGCAGGGGCAGGCTTCAGCCGATGCGTTGTACCAAAGTGCCGTTTTGAGCGGATCTGATCAGGGGCTGCGCTTGACCCTCAACGGCGAGCCCTTGCCGAGCAACCTCTTACCAAGCGGCTATCTGCGCCTTACGCGTCGCTGGACCAAAGGGGATGAGCTTCGCCTACAATGGCCCATGGCCATTTACCAGGTGCAAGCTCAACCCAAAGTCGCAGCCTTGCAAGGAAAAGTGGCCGTGATGCGTGGACCGTTGCTGTATGCCTTCGAAGGGCTGGATCAACCCTCTCCGATGGAAAATCTGACGATTGATCCCGATTGGCGCTGGCGCGCCATGGTCGAGGCCGATACCTTGGGAGGATTGACCTGGCTGCGCGCGGAGGATAAAGAGGGGCGACTGCAAGCGCAAGCCTTGCCCTATTTCCTGCGCGCCCATCGCGATAGCACCCCCATGCAGGTGTGGCTGCCCCTCACGGAGCGTAAGCTGCACTGAACCAGGCAAACAGCCCGATCAGCACCACTAGCTCGACTAGCACGAAAGTGTAGAGGCTGCGCCAGCTTTTGACCAGGGGAAACAGTGCGCGCAGTTCGGCGTCTTCTTCTTCGCGGGGGGTACGTTTCATCGATCCATACGGGGTTGGTTTGAGTTACGAATTACGAGCTTCTACCGCCCAATTCCTATCAAAGCTGCGAACGGCCTCCACGACTGCGGCAGGCTGCTCCCAGATGAGCATGTTGCCTGCCCCTCGGTAGATCCAGTCGATATTGCCTTGCGGAAGGCTTTCGGCGACTCGTTGGGCGTGTGGGGGAGGAATGCGGCGATCATCCGGAGACGCCAGCATCAGCACAGGTAGGTCGAGCCGATCCAGGGAGTGTTGCAGATCGGTCCCCCTCAGTTCGTGGTGCAAGAGACGAAGACGCGACATGGGCTGCCGCAGCATCAACTCCAAATAAGCCCGCACCAGGGCGGGCGAAGCCTGATCACCGAAGGCGGAAGCGACATAGCCCCAACCAAAGAGACGCTTGCGCAACAAACGCTCGGTCCAGCGACTGTCCATGATGCGGTCGCGTAAGCTCCCCACTCGAAACCCTCGCAGCGATCCGCCGACGTATCCACCCACACTGACCAACCCGCGCACCTGATCTGCCAGCTCCGGGCGCTGCAGCAGGTAATGAAACCCCATGAAGGCCCCCGTGGCATGCCCGATCACCAGCGGTCGGCGCAGCCGATGATGCCGCCAAATGGCATCCATATCTTGCATCAGACCGCAAAGAGACAAGCCCGCCTGACCAACCTCTGAAGCACCGTGCCCACGCCAGTCGAAGGTGATCACCCGATAGCCATATTGCGCCAACCGCTTCCAGAGTTGGTTCATGCTCACAAGATCTAGACCAAGGTCGGGCAAGAGCAAAACCGTAGGCCCTGAGCCCCGATGCAGGCTGCGTACTCGTCCGCCGTCGGCCACCGGAATCCAGGCCTCGATGCCCGCAGGCTCGGTCAGTAGCTCCTCGAGGGTAAATGATTCCGGGTTTTGCTGAATGACAAAGAGGTTGGCGAACATGCCCAGTTGCATGATCATGCCCAGAACGCCCAAGGCGCAAAGCAGGCCCAGGCCAGTATGCAAGAGAATCATGAGTAGATTCGATTTTTGAGTCAGGAGGAGTCATCGCCCTAAAACCATCGACGTGGCTTCTTGATGGAAGGTAGCAAAAAGCCTCGACAACTGGAAAAACGCTGCCAGCGGAAAAAGCGCTACCCGATGCGCCATCGCTGATTCAAGAGCATCTGCTAGCCTTTTTCACCATTTTTATACCTAATGGCTCCTTTTCCTAACAATTGATCAATATTTTTTTTGCCCACGCCTGCGGCGGTTTCGATGGGTGAGATCAAGATCACCTTGGAAGCAAAGCGGGGTTTACTGCGCTAATAATCAACGAATTAGCAGCAGTCAAGCGGAGCCCAACAAATCCTCATTCAATTCATCCCATTTAAGCTAAAATGTTAACGATTACCCTATTCTATTGAATTATTTTAAAAATCAGCAGATTTCGCTATCTTACGAAACTTTTGTAGCATAAATGGAAAACCTGCTCACTCCTACCTTTCCATCTTACGAGACAATCTGCTGGGCTGAAAGGAGGTTCTCGTGGGATGAACCATCAAGCGACACCTGTCTCTGCTACGAAAGTAGCTGCTACTCTTTTCCTACAGACCGAATAACACATACAGCCGATGAAGGAAAGCGACCAACCACTCACTGGCGACCTGCGGCCCCAAACGTGCGGCTCTCTTTACACGCCAGAACTCGAACACGATGCCTGCGGCATCGGATGCATCGCTCAGCTCAAGGGAGATGCTTCCCACCAGCTTATTAGCGACGCCCTGACCATGCTCGTCAACATGGAGCACCGGGGGGGTTGTGGAGCTGACTGCCAAACCGGCGACGGAGCTGGTATTCTGATCCAGATTCCTGACGCCTTCTTTCGGGACATATGCCCGACCTTTCATATCGACTTGCCAGCATTCGGGCATTATGGCGTGGGTCAGGTTTTCTTCCCCAAAGATGAAACCCAGCGCCAAGCTTGCCGGGCCATTTTAGAAAAAAGCTGTGATCAACTCGGCTTCGACGTGCTGGGCTATCGCCCCTTGCCTACTCGCTGCGACGAGGCCCGCATTGGCGATTCGGCTCGGCGCACCGAGCCCCACTGGGAGCAAGTCTTTGTCGCCCCCCGCAAGGAAATGGCCCCTGCCGAACTGGAGCGCCGTCTATACGTGCTGCGGCGCGGTACCGCTCATCTCATTGTGCGGCACCTGCCAGAGATTGGTGATCAGTTTTACTTCACCTCTTTTTCGCACAAGACCATCGTGTACAAGGGGCAACTGCGCACCGATCAGGTCGCGCCCTACTTCCCCGACCTCCACGACCCGCGCGCAACCTCGGCCCTGGCCCTGGTACATTCGCGCTTTTCTACCAATACCTTCCCCAAGTGGCGCTTGGCTCAGCCATTCCGCTACCTAGCTCACAACGGCGAGATCAACACCATCCGCAGCAACGTCAACTGGATGCGAGCCAAGGAGTCGATCATGTCTTCGGACTACTTCAGCGCCGAAGAGCTCGCCCTGCTCAAGCCCATTTGCGATCCGGCCTTTTCGGACTCCCGCAACCTCGATTCGATCGTCGAGCTGCTGGTGATGAGTGGCCGCACTTTGCCTCACGTAATGATGATGCTCATCCCTGAGGCTTGGCAAGAGCATACTCTCATGGATGAAAACCGCAAGGCCTTTTATGAATATCACGCCAACCTCATGGAGCCTTGGGACGGCCCTGCCTCTATCTACTTTACCGATGGCAATGTGGTAGGGGCTACCCTCGACCGTAATGGCCTACGCCCTTCGCGCTACCTGCTCACCAAAGATGATTGCCTGGTGCTTTCTTCTGAAGCGGGGGCGCTGCCCGTCGATCCGGCGCGGGTAGCCTACCGTGGGCGCTTGCAACCGGGGCGGATCCTGATGGCCGACCTCACGCAAGGCCGCATCATCAAGGACGAAGAGCTGAAAGCGGATATCTGTGCCCGCAGGCCCTACAAGGAATGGCTGCGGCAGCATCGCACCTTTATCAACGATCTGCCCAAGGTCGAGCAAAAGCCAACCGCATTCGAGGGGCCACTAGCCCAGCAGCAGAAGCTATTTGGCATCACGAGCGAAGAGCTGCGTGTGGTGCTAGGCCCCATGGCCCACGATGGCAAAGAGCCCCTCGGCTCGATGGGAGCAGATACGCCCCTGGCGGTGTTGTCCAATCAAAGCCAGCACCTCAGCCATTATTTCAAGCAGCACTTTGCCCAGGTGAGCAATCCGCCCATCGATCCCATCCGCGAGCGCATGGTGATGTCGCTGAGCACTTGGATCGGTGGCTCCAAAAATGTGCTGGCCGAAACCCCGGAGCACTGCCAGGCGATTTCGCTCAAGCACCCCATCCTGAGCAATGGGGAGCTGGCCAAGCTCAAACACATCCAGAGCCACCCCTATCAAAGTGCCACCCTAGATGCGACCTTTGGGTTGGCCGAAGGGCTGGCATCGGCTATCGAGCGCCTCTGCGAGGCTGCCACCATGGCCCTGGAACGGGGGGCCAATATTCTCATTCTCAGCGATCGCGACGCAGGCGCAGTGCGCGCCCCTATCCCAGCACTACTGGCTACTGGAGCGGTACACCACCACCTCATCCGCGCCGACCTGCGCTACCGCACCGCCTTGCTGGTCGAGACGGGCGATGCCCGCGAGGTGCATCACTTTGCCACCCTGATCGGCTACGGAGCCGTGGCCGTCAATCCCTATCTCGCCTTCGACTCGCTCACTGAGCTGCAACGCAACCACCCTGACTTCAGGGGCTTTACCCCTGATCAGTTGCACAAAAATTACATCAAGGCCGTCAACAAAGGGCTGCTCAAAGTGATGTCCAAAATGGGTATCTCCACCATTCAGTCCTACCACGGGGCCCAGATCTTCGAGATTCTGGGGCTAGACCGAGCGGTGGTCGATCAGTGCTTTAGTGGCAGTGTGTCGCGCATTGGAGGCCTGAGTTTTAAGGGCATCGCCCGCGAGGTGCTCGCCCGTCATCAAGCAGCCTTTCCGCAGCGCCCGGTACCCAAACATCGCCTGGAAGTCGGTGGCTTGTACCAATGGAAACAGAACGGGGAGACTCACCTCTTCAACCCCAAGACCATTCACCTGCTGCAAAAGAGCAGCCGCATCGGTGATTACGACCTTTACAAGCAGTACACCAAGCTAGTGGACGAGCAGGGTCGTAAAGCGGTTACCCTGCGTAGTCTCTTCGAATTCACCCGGCAGAGTCCCATTCCGCTAGAGGAAGTGGAGTCGGTAGAAAACATTTTCAAGCGCTTTGCTACGGGAGCGATGTCCTTTGGCTCGCTCTCGCACGAGGCGCATAGCACCCTAGCCATCGCGATGAACCGCATCGGCGGCAAGAGCAACAGCGGCGAAGGCGGCGAAGATCCAATGCGCTATCAACTCCAGCCCAACGGCGACTTCATGCGCTCGGCCATCAAGCAGGTAGCCTCAGGCCGCTTTGGGGTAACGGCGCATTACCTCAGCGAAGCTAAGGAGCTGCAGATCAAGATTGCCCAAGGTGCTAAGCCTGGGGAGGGCGGCCAACTGCCCGGGTACAAGGTCGATGACTGGATCGGGACGGTACGCTACGCTACGCCTGGCGTAGGGCTGATCTCTCCCCCACCCCACCACGACATCTACTCGATCGAAGACCTGGCTCAGTTGATCTTTGACCTGAAAAATATCAATCGCGACGCGCGCATCAGCGTGAAACTGGTCTCGGAGGCAGGGGTAGGTACCATTGCAGCCGGGGTAGCCAAGGCCCATGCCGATCATATCTTGATTTCGGGCTCGGATGGTGGTACAGGCGCTTCGCCCTTGACCCCTATTCGTCATGCGGGCCTGCCCTGGGAACTGGGCCTGGCCGAGGCGCATCAGACCCTAGTCAAAAACAACCTGCGCAGCCGCGTGACCCTACAGACTGACGGGCAGATCAAGACCGCCCGCGACATGGCCATCGCGACCCTGCTGGGGGCCGAAGAATGGGGCGTAGCCACCGCCGCGCTGGTGGTCGAAGGCTGCATCATGATGCGCAAATGCCACCTAAATACCTGTCCGGTGGGGGTAGCCACCCAAAATCCTGAGCTGCGCGCCATGTTCACGGGTGAAGCCGACCATCTGGTCAACTTCTTCACCCACCTGGCCCAAGAGATGCGCGAGTACATGGCCGAGTTGGGCTTCCGTACGGTGGAAGAGATGGTAGGCCAAGTCGATAAGCTCAAGGTGCGCC